>JAETOX010000031.1 GCA_021771575.1 Bacteroides sp.
GGCTTTTACTTTCTCTTCGGCCTCAGCTTCGGAATATCCGATTTTGATATAATAATTCTTACGAATTTTCCTGGGTAAAGACTCCCCAAAAACCGTTTCAATATTGGTAGTACGCTTCAGGTTATCATCATGCAAAGCAAGCACAACCCCATCTTTCGACACCTGCATATCACACTCCAGATAATCAGCACCAATTTCCCGGGCCCAACGGTAAGCAGATTCCGTCTCTTCCGGCGTCCAGAAAGTAGACCCCCGGTGGGCAATGACAGCATATTCGGGGACATAGTCACGCACTTTAATCATTTCAGGCGAAAGCTGATCGACATGGACTTTGTCGACATCCACTTTCACATCGTTAAATTTTTGATTTTCACATGACATCGTAAACAAACCCAATCCGAATGCCCATGCGACATAAAACCATTTTTTAATCATAATTGAGATTTTTAGTTAAAGTGATTATTTTTTTGCTTGTTTTACTAAATATTGCTCTTGCTTTGCCGTGAATCCTATAAATACAAAAGTCAAAGCACAGGCTATCAATAACACAATAAAATTCCAATTCCACCCCAAATGTTGCACAATATACCCCAGTCCGATATTCGCAAACAAAGCCGTTCCGAAGAAATAGCCGAAGAATCCGGTAAATCCGGCCGCTGTTCCGGCCGCTTTTTTAGGTGCCAGATCCAAAGCATGTACCCCGATCAGCATCACCGGCCCATAAATCAGAAAACCGATAGCTATCAAACAAATACTATCCATCAATGGACTCCTGCTGAATTCCCAGTAAATAAAAATAAATACAGCCACCAGCGCCATATAGATCATTGTAGTGATTGCCCGCCGGCCTTTAAATACTTTGTCGCTTAACCAACCACAAACGATGGTGCCAGGGATAGCTGCAAATTCGTACGAAAAATAAGCCCAACCGATTTCTGTGATATCATAACCCTTCACTTCTTTCAGGTAAGTAGGAGCCCAATCGAGTACCCCATAACGCACCAGATAAATAAAAGCATTGGCAATAGCGATAAACCAAAGGGTCCGGTTGCTCAATACATATTTAAAGAAAATCTCCTTTGCAGTCAGCTCTACTTCCGATTTGGCACTATAATGAGGCGGATAATCATTCCGATACTCCTCGATAGGAGGCAATCCGCAAGATTGAGGCGTATCCCGGATGAGGAAGTATGCAATGACTACAATGATCAAAGCCACTACAGCCGGAAACCAGAACGTACCAGCCTGCCAGGAACCGAACCAGGTCATTCCCACAGCAGCCATCGGACCGATCAACGCCCCTCCAACATTGTGGGCAACATTCCAAATCGACATTTTTGTTCCCCGTTCGTTTTGCGAAAACCAGTGGGTCATCACCCGTCCTGAAGGCGGCCATCCCATTCCCTGAAACCAACCGATCAAAAATTGCAGAATAAACATCGATACGATGGAAGAAAGTCCGACCCGGGTACCCAGAATCAAAGTCATGGCAGCAGACAATGTCAGCCCTAAGGGTAAAAATTTCCGGGCACTACTCCGGTCCGAAACCCCTCCCATCAAAAACTTCGAAAGGCCGTACGCTATCGCATTGGCCGAAATAGCGACTCCCAGCAATCCTTTGTCAAAGCCCATATCCACCAGATAAGGCATGGCAAGGGCAAAATTTTTCCGAACAAGATAATAACCGGCATATCCAATAAATATACCGATAAACACTTGCCAACGTAATCGTTTATACGTCGGATCAATCTTCTCTTTTGGTAATAAGGGCCTGTGCGGCTCCGGCTTTAAAAAACTCCACATATTTAATCTTTTTTATATTAAATTCGACTATCCAAGTCTTTATGGCTAAATTTTACGTTCTTTAAACTTTAATGTTACGCCAAAAGTGTATTTCACCTCAAAAAAAGAAAATCCAATATTTTTATATCCACCAATCCCCCTTCCCTATTCCACTTCCAGCCGGAATTTCCGGATATTTCATTTTCCCTTTCCCCGGTGATCTCATGTCCTTAGAACATCATCTATGTGGAGAAATATTATTATTGCCCACCGGGGAACTGAATTTTTGACCCCGGAAGAAAGTGAAGCAGCTACGCGCTGGGCCAGAAACATGGGAGCCGACTACCTGGAGCGCGATTTACAAAGATGATTGAGAGAGATGCTGAAGGCAATTATTTCAGAATACTTTAAGAGCCCGATCCTGCTGATAATGGCAATCGTCCGGGAGTATCCATCGAAACAAAAGCTCCTTAGTTATTTTCCGGTATGGCAACTGCACTTGAAAAACGTTTGAAAGAGAACGGTTGGTATGCGGATAACATTAATGATCTGAAAAAAATCGAGTACAATCTGAGTTCTCCGGTTATTCAGTACTACCAGCTCATCATTCACCGAACCGATAGAAAGACTTTCGATTTCACCAGCACGACGGAAATCGCTCATTTCGCGGAATAATTCAACTTTGCCGGCTATTGTACCTGCTGCAATTTTACCTTTGCAGGTGACAGGTTTTCCAAGGGATTCTATAGCGATACTCCACGGCAAAACCAAGGGTTGAGAGAAAAAGGTTCAGTCAGTACAAAGGTAACGACACAACTCTGAAAATGAGTCGATAAAAACAGGAGGGATTTAAAATCACAACCTTCATTTTGATTTAAAATCCCTCTTATCATTTAAGCACTTTCTGCTTTATGACCGGTTTTAGAAAGCAAACATCACACGCAATTGCAATTGATGAAAATTTTCGTCATCCGGGAAATATACATTGCTTAAATTTGCATATTGATATTCACCCATGATTTTGATGTATTGATTGAAAGAATAATTCAATCCCAACGTCACTGCATGCATTTTTCCTCCGTCGATACTGGAAGAATAAGGATAATCCACAATATCACCGATTCCATCACCATCCTTGTCAGGATAGAATTTATGATTACCGATCAGGAACCGATCTCCTTTCGTGATATCGGTTAGGTCTGTGCAAGAATAACGAGCAACGATTTCCAGCGCGTTTTTGTCTCCCATCCCTTTCAGTAAACCATATTCATCGTCATAGGTATAAGATTTTCCAAAAATCAGGTAACCTAATTCAACATAGCCACCGTTCAGAATCGTGGGACGCAATTTATTACCACCTCTCCAACCTGATAAATCGGTCCAACTTTGTTGTCCGCCCAGCTGGCTTTCGAATAAAGTTTGATCATCCCGGTCTTTCCACACTTTTTTCCAGGTAAACTCTCCACGGGCAAAGAAACGGTCGCTTTTTACCAGAAATTCAGGATTCAAGGTAAAAGCATCTTTTGCCCAAGGCAAATCACAACTCAAGAATGCAGTCGTTTCGTCCACATAAGTTTGCATATTGGAAGTTACATGCATATTGGTTTTGTAAACCCCGTCCTGATACACTTCTCCTCCGTTAATTCGTTGATAACGTAATCCGGTACCGAACTGTACGGTCAGGGCATTATTATTCACCGGCTTCCATAACCAACGCCCACTTAAACTGAATCCCTGATATCCTTCCTGCTGATCGTTGTATTTCAATTGTGCAAATATCCCTTGATCGGCAAAGAAATGACGGCTATAAAATTTATAGGTTGCCCCCAAAGCACGCCCCGGGGCCAGGGCCTGAGCAACGGTAGGACGGGTGATGAAGTGATAATTATATGAACTGGTCATCATACTCATAGACGAAGGCTCATTATAATAACCGGCTTTCACACTATGGATACCCTTGAGGCTTTCTTTAAAATTATATCGTACAAACAGGTTTTTCTGACTGAATTCTCCTTTACCGAAACCGAAATCAGCATACAGATACCATTTTCCGTATTTCAAAGCAGCATGTACCCGGGCATCTGTAATGGCAGCACCCGAATTCATCGGAGTCCATTCGGTATGATAATAGGCCAGATCGGCAAACATACGTCCTCCGATACTTGCTTCCAAGCCGTTGTCTTTGTTGATGTATTTTAATAGAGGGTTTACATCCTCCTGAGCTTTTGCAACGTTAGCCGATAACATCGAAGCCACTAACACAGCAGGTAATAAAATATATTTCTTCATAATTGTAATTGCCATTAAATAATTATTTTGTGTAGCCTAACTTTGTCAATACATCATTCGGATCCAATACAGGATACGGAGCAATCTCTTTATCCCTCCAGTCGAAATTATACAAATACTGCAATGACATATCGGTATGATTCGTGAAGAAAGCATCCACATAAGGAGCTTCATAACGCGAGCCTCCTTCTGTCCCCCAATTATATTGACCGAAATATTTAGCCATCTGATCATAGGTATCGAAAGAGTACGGATGGTTTTTCATCTTGGCACGATGAATCAGGTTGTGCTGCCACGGATAATTCAACTCCGGATAATTGTTCGGAGCTCCGGCAATACACGGTCCAATATAGTGAGCCTTATATTCCACGCCCAAATTAATGAATGAAGCATATCCTTGAGGATCGTCGTATGTCAGGTCGGTAGCGCCTGTTCCTAACCATAATAAGAAACACATCGGAACTTCACCTTTAAACACTTTGCTAACCTGTACTAAACTCTGCAAAGAGAAGGTCTGTAAAATTACTTTTCCCCGGGTTTCACCTACATTGATAACCCGCCCGTTCTCGGAAAGGATTGGATTACTGCCGATTTGGGGCCGTTCGCTTCTATTCACATAGAACGGAGTGTTTTCCGGCACATTGGACTCCATGATGTTCATGTTTTCCACTTCGGCCAGTTCGTCATACACCATTTGCTCGAAACCAGCAGGATTCAACCACGGTTCTTTGAATTCGATATAAATACCCGGAATATTACCACCCCATTTTTCATCCCGGATATAGTCACATTCATAATCTACTATAGCATCTACAGTATAATAGTTTACCGGATTGGTGATTTTCTTACCGGTTGTTGCCATGCTCAGGACTACCCGATGACCGGCTGCCGCTGTTGCATTTCCCCATACCAGATTATTTGCACCAGGAGTTATGTCAGTGGTATATCTTTTCAGACGATACCCTTTCGAATACATAATCAAATCTTCCAAGGTGGATATATACTGACATTGTGTTTCGAAACCTTTACGGGCTACTTCCTGGTTATCTTCATTGAACCATTTTCCAGCATCCAAGTGCATCAATTCGTAATAGGTATAAGAACTGGGATAATTAGGTACAAAATATTTAATATCCTGAGCAATCAGACTATCGATAAACTTTTTGTGTGCATCTCCGATACCTTTATAAATAATCTCATAATATTCCCGTCTGAGTTGTTCCGGAAATCTTTCACCAAATACTTCTTCGATATTCGTGGTGCGTTTCAGGTCAGTATCGTGCAATGCCAGCACTACCCCATCCTTCGATACCTGCATATCACATTCCAGGTAATCTGCCCCCATTTCACGAGCCCAGCGATAAGCAGATTCTGTTTCTTCAGGAACCCAAAAAGTCGATCCCCGGTGGGCAACCAGAGCGTATTGCGGTACATAATCACGCACTTTTTGCATTTCTGCAGACAAGGTATCTACATGTATGCGGTCTGCATCGACATACGTGTCATTAAATTTCTGATCTTCGCACGAGGTTGCAGATAATAATAATCCGCAAGCTAAAGACGCATAAAACAACTTATTTCTCATAATGATATAATTAAGAATTATCTATGACTTATTTATTTTTCCTGACCAGATACCGTTCTTCCTTGTAAGTGAAGGAAATAAACAGGAATGCCAGGGCACAGGCAGCCAGCAATACGATAAAATTCCAGTTCCAGCCTAAATGCTGTACGACATACCCTAATCCGATATTGGCCAACAAAGCCGTTCCGAAGAAATAACCGAAGAAACCAGTCAGTCCGGCCGCTGTTCCGGCTGCTTTTTTCGGTGCCAGGTCGAGCGCATGCACACCGATCAGCATCACTGGTCCATAGATCAGGAAGCCGATAGCGATCAAACAAATACTGTCCATTAAAGGAGTTGCACTGAATTGCCAGTAGATAAAAATGAAAACAGCAACCAAAGCCATATATATCATGGTAGTCAAGGCACGGCGACCTTTAAATAATTTATCACTCAGCCAGCCACAGACGATCGTTCCGGGGATAGCAGCAAACTCATAAGCAAAATAAGCCCAACCGATTTCATGGATATCATATCCTTTGGCTTCCTTGAGATAAGTGGGAGCCCAGTCCAACACACCATAGCGAACCAGATAAATAAAAGCATTAGCCAAAGCTATAAACCACAAGGTCTTATTATTCAATACATATTTAAAGAAAATTTCTTTTGCCGTCAATTCTACTTCGGATTTAGCACTGTAATTTGGCGGATAATCGTTACGGTATTCTTCAATCGGAGGTAGACCACAGGATTGCGGAGTATCACGGATCAACAAAAAGGCCAGCACAACGATAATGAGAGCAACCACCGCAGGAAACCAAAACGTACCGGCCTGCCAGGAGCCGAACCAGGTCAGTCCCACCGCTGCCATCGGTCCGATTAAAGCACCTCCGACATTGTGGGCACAATTCCAGATAGACATCTTCGTTCCCCGTTCATTCTGCGAAAACCAGTGAGTCATCACCCGGCCACAAGGAGGCCAACCCATTCCCTGAAACCAACCGATCAAAAACTGCAAAATAAACATAGAAACTATCGAGGACAATCCCACCTTCGTCCCCAGAACCAATGTGGCCAATGCTGACAAAGCTAATCCTAGAGGCAAAAATTTACGGGCACTACTCCGGTCCGAAACTCCTCCCATGATAAACTTAGAAAGTCCGTAAGCAATCGCATTAGCAGAAATAGCAATACCCAAAAGTCCTTTATCAAATCCCATTTCCACCAGATAAGGCATTGCAAGAGCAAAATTCTTCCGCACCAAATAATAGCCTGCATATCCGATAAAGATACCGACAAATACCTGCCAACGTAATCGCTTATACGTCGGATCAATTTTTTCTTTTGCCAATAAAGACCGATGAGGCTCAGGCTTTAAAAAACTCCACATAATAATTAATTTAAATTCTAGTTATTTCACAGACAAAACAAATTATTTCGAATCTAAAACGTTTTCGACACACATATATTTCGAAAACGAATTTTATTATTTCACATCGAAACAAAAATAGACAAAAACTTTTTATATCAAAAACTTTTTAAGAAAAATTTCCCCTTATTTTTCTATAAAGTGTTTCGAAAGTAAATTTATTCACACAACAACATTTGAGCAAAAATAGAGATAGGGTGTTCACAATGTTTTGAAGTCGACATTTCTATTTGCCATTTACACGTTTCGCAATCGGTAACCACACAATCCACCCCCGCAGCTTCGATTTGCTGAAACAGATTTTGCCCGATTCCCTGAGAAGTAGCGTAATTTTCCTTTTTAAATCCATAAGTTCCGGCAATACCACAGCATTGAGAGTCCAGCACAACAACTTCCACATTCGGAATTCTTTTCAAGAGTTCAATCGAATAGTAGCTCCACCCTAATTTTTCCATATGACAGGGAGTATGGTAAGCGACCCTTATTTTCTTATCTTTCCGAAATGTAAGTTTGCCGCCCCCCTGACTCAGCAGCCGGTAAATATACCGGGTCGCCAACTCTACCCGATCCCGGACATCAGCATTCGCAATCCCCAACAAATGAGGATACTCATCCCGAATCGTAAAAGTACAAGTAGAAGAAGTAGCGATAACTGGCCTGTTTTTCTCCACCACAGCCTCCCGTATAGAATCAACATTGAGCTCAGCCTGCTTTCGTGCCTGATCGATAAATCCATTAGAAATCAAGGCAACGCCACAACATTTCTCCTTTCGGAGCAATTGCACACCTATCCCCAACGCATTCATTACCCGCACCAAATCTTTGCCCAACTGAGGATAATTATAATTGACATAGCAACCATGGAAATAACTAACTTGTTGTGAAAAAGCAAGTTGTTTTTCCGCCTGCTTTTTATACCAGCTTTCAAATGTACCAAAGGCATATTTCGGAAAGCTACGCCGATGGTCGATTTTCAAAACACCATCCAAAACAGCTTTTACCGGCTTCAATCCCAAGGTAGCATTCACCAGAGGCGCCAAAGGCGTCGACAAGCTACCCATCAGATCGGTATTAGCTAACATAAAGTCCCGCAGAGTAGGTTTCTTTTTGCTATATTTTATACGGGCAAGCTGAATAATGTCTCCGATCTTCACATTAGAAGGACAAGCTACCTCACAACGTTTACAATTGATACAATATTTCAATGCCTCATCGTAGAAATAAGGTTTTTTCAAACGTAAGCGTTCTTCATCAGGACCGGCTTGTTTCGGACCAGGATAAGCCGGATTAACAGCAGCAACAGGACAATAGACTGTACAAACCGTACATTTGATACACTGTTCGAAGTTGTTTTCGCTAACATTATGTTGTTGGAGATTCATAGCTTTTCGGATAAAATTTGTTCGGCTACATATAAAGCACTCAAAATAGAAACACCTGCACCAGATCCTTCCCGAATGGGGTTGAAACCCTCCAGCAATGCTCCGGCAACATATAAATTTTCCAAAACGTTTCCCTGATATATTCCCCGAAAACCAGCATCGGTTTTCACTCCGAAATCTTGATAGTGTTGCCGGGCAAATAAATTGAGATCATACCAACAATCCCGACCCGTTTCATAAACAACATCCAAATCAGCAACCGGTTCATACACCCGGTCGGGAGTTGCAATCAATCCCTGACTGAAATAACTACCGGTAGCCAGGACCACATTCGAAGCAACAAAAGGAATGTCTCCATGATTACAGGAATATACCCGAGCAATCCGATTCCCTTCTTTTTCCACTCCCTTTACAGTATCCCCGAGCATATACACCCCACCGGCATCCTGAAAACATTTACGCAAAATTTGCTGCGTACGAATTCCCGGCACAGAAGGCGGTAAAGTCGGCAAAAGATAAAGCGGCTTCTCCACCTGACAACGCAGCATTTCCAGACCATCTTTAGCAACAAGCCCCACAATCGCTGGCAACAAAACAACTTCTGCATCACCACTTTCCTGTCGGATCGTCAGAACTAATTTTTCCAGATTTTCCTTTTTCTCAAACATCCGTGCAATATTGGTAGAACGCATTTCACTGGGATTTTTCCGCAGACACTCCAAACCAGCAAAATGAAACAGATGTACACTGCTTTCAGTGCCTATTTTCCGAAATTCATCGACAATAAATTGTGTGTAGAAATCCAGAAAACCGGCCATATTAAAGATAGCCACTTTTTTCCACGGCAAACGATCCGGCATCCTGCATACAGGAAAATCATCCAGCGTAAGCCAGGTCGACTTTAAGGTACCCATTGGCGTAATCCGGTATTGATTACACAATCCACTCCCCTGCACCAAAACACCTGATTTTTGCAGAAAAGGCTGCACCTGAGATGCCAAACGAACAAATGTTTCTTTCCCCAACTTGACATAAGGATGAGTTGGAGCCTGAGCAGCAAGCGCAGACCATGCCCGGTCCGGACAACTCACCTGACTTCCGTCCGGCAATGTATTCAATAAATCAAAAGAGCCGGAAGAAAAATGCAAAGCACTTTGGCCGGAAGAAACAATCACACACCGCTGTCCTTTTTTCGCCAGAGCAATGCCACAAACCAAACCAGCCAGGCCACCACCAATAATAAGGGTATCAAATTTCATATTATTCTTCTTGTTTTTGAGACCATTCCAAACCACATACACCCCGATACACCCAAGACATATACTCGCTTTCACGCAAAGTATCCCCCCAGGCAATTGGCGCCATCCCTTTCCACCTTTCATTCAGAAAAGAAGCCAGATCTTCTTTTGCCCGTTTCGTACAGTATTTATGCATACTACTCATCAAACCAGCCGCCCGGCAAGCACAAAGCTCCCCCTGACACGTCCCCATCCCCACCCGGGTCCTTCTTCTCAGATCGACCAGATTATGAACATCCAATTCATTCAAAGCATATTTTACTTCTCCAACCGAGACCTCTTCACATTCGCACACCAAACTATATTCCGACACAGTATTTTCCGCCAGCTTTTCTGCCAAATCCCCATGCCGGTATATGGTCGAATTTCGTTGAGCCAAAGGCACCGATATCATCTTCTTACCAATCTCTTCTACCGCCTCCCGCGATCCCGGTAATTTCTCAACAGCCGTAGTACAGGCAGCCGAAACATTCAACTTCCTACATATCAAATCGGTAGTCCATTCCGCCATCAAACGATAAGTCATCAATTTTCCTCCGGTAATGGTGATAAATCCCTCCAAGCCATCCCGAACAGCATGATCCAGCAACACAATTCCCCGGCTAACACTCCGACCACTAGGATCATCATCAGAAGCCACCAGAGGCCGGACACCGGCATAAGCCCTCAATATCCGGGTTTGCGCCAATACAGGAGCTAGTTTCTCTCCTTCCCGCAACAAAAGATCTACTTCGGCAGAGGTAACCAACATTCGGTCTACTTCCTCGAAAGGCACTTTACTAGAGGTGGTACCAATCAACGAAATCGTATCACCCGGCACCAGAATATCAGCATCCGCAGGCTTCCGGCAACGATTCAGGACCATCTGATTCACCCGGTGTCCGAAGATCAGCAATGCCCCTTTCGCCGGCAACATATTAATCGTAACACCAACCATGCGAGCAATGTCATGCCCCCAAATTCCTCCGGCATTCACCACAATAGAAGCATAGTAAGATTTTACTTCCTTTGTTTTATGCTCTAACACCTTCACTCCGACAATCCGATTTTGCTCCCGGATAAATCCGGTTACCTCATGATAAGTCAACACTTCAGCACCATGCGCTTTAGCATCTATAATATTCGAAGCCGTCAACCGAAAAGGATCTACCGCACCATCAGGAACTCTTACCGCTCCGATAATATCGGGATTAGCCGAAGGCTCAAGCAGCAAAGCTTCCTTGGGATCGATCACATCAGCACGAATACCAGCATGACGGCAAGCCTCTACAAATTTAGACTGAAAACTCAAATCGTCTTCCGGCAAACTCAGAAACAAACCATCTGTCTCTTCTACACAATGACTGGCAATCCGGCGTAAAATCATATTTTCTTTAATACATTCTTCCGCCGACTCTGCATCTGTCACCGCATAACGTGCCCCACTATGAAGCAAACCATGATTCCGACCGGTTGCTCCGGTAGAAATATCAAACCTTTCTATTAAAAGCACGCGAATTCCTCTACGGACACAATCCCGGACAACTCCGGCTCCTGTAGCTCCGCCGCCTATAACGATTACATCATACGATTCTATCATATTTCGAATCTTAGGTATACTGATAATTCAATTTTCAATCACAAAGAAACAAACAAAATGAAATATATCAAAACAAAAATGAAAGTATTTTTGACAACATCGAAACATAATGAAAGTACATTTCAGACTAAAAACAACCTAAAACTTCGTAATCGTAATATCAAACAACAGATCAATCCAGCATATAATGTTTGGACAATTCTGTAAAATCACGAATTTGCTGTGTGATCCAATCCTGATCATGTCCCAATTCTTTGGCTATGATCCGGGCGACTTTAGGAGCAACTTCCACAGCTGCCCGGGCATCCAGAAACAACAAGCGCACCCGGCGTGCCAGCACATCTTCTACCGTCAGGGCCATCTCTTCCCGTACCGCCCAAACCACTTCGGCTGCCGTATAATCGTAGCGGGGATGTAGTTTTTCGCCCATGTCGGGCTCTGTCTCCATAAGTGCTTTGATGGCAGGAATATCCGATCCGTATATATAGAGATGGTTTTTCAAATCCGGATCAGGACGATACCCATGAATATGGAAATTTTTCGTCACACATTCCCGTTTTTCCAGCATTCCCAACTGGATCACTTTATCCACCGTATCTTCGGCCATTTTCCGGTAAGTTGTCCACTTCCCTCCGGTAATAGTCACCAAATTATTTTTAGAAACAAAGATTTTATGGCTCCGGGATATTTCCTTGGTACTTTTCCCTTCGTCCTTCGGGGCCGCCAACGGACGCAAACCGGCAAATACCGACAAGACATCCTTCCGTTGCGGCTTACGGGTCAGATAACGGCCGGCTGTATTCAGAATAAAATCAATTTCCTGTTCCAGGGCCTGAGGTTCCAATTCCGGTGTTTCACGGACAGTATCAGTCGTTCCGACCACCACCTTATCATGCCAGGGCACAGCAAACAAAACCCGTCCATCATCCGTTTTAGGAATCATAATGGCATAATCACTTTGCAGGAAAGATTGATCAAGCACCAAGTGCACCCCCTGACTGGGCTTTACCATATGTTCGTGAGTAGATACATCCATTTCCATAATGCTATCTACAAAAATTCCTGTAGCATTTACCACCGATCGGGCGTTCACTTTGTATTCTTTTCCGGATAGAAGGTCTTTAACTCTGACACCGGCCGCTATCCCTTGAGGGTTATGCAAAACACCGGTCACCTTCATCCGATTGACCGGACAACCACCTTTCTCGACACAGGATTGAGCCAAATTGACCGCTAAACGGGAATCATCGAATTGACCGTCATGATAAACAACTCCTCCTTTCAGTTTGTCCATCCGGATAACTGGTAAACGCTCTGTCGTTTTCTTCCGGGAAAGGTATTTCGAACGGCCTAAACTCAAACGGCCGGCCAAAAGATCGTAAACAGTGAGACCTACTGTATAGAGAATGTTATCCCAATAACGATAATTAGGAATCAAAAAAGATTGGTTTTTCACCAAATGGGGGGCATTCTGTTTCAATAACCCCCGTTCGTGTAAAGCTTCCAAGACTAACGCGACATCTCCCTGAGCCAGATAACGGACTCCACCGTGCACGAGCTTGGTACTGCGACTAGAAGTAGCTTTGGAAAAATCTTCCCATTCGAACAAAGCCACACTATATCCGCGGGTAGCAGCATCTACGGCAACTCCTAACCCTGTGGCTCCACCGCCCACAACAACCATATCCCAAATCTTGGTGGTATCAGCAATCTGTTCTATCAATTTATCTCTATTCATGGCCCTTATTTTTTTATTATTTGCCGAGATTCGCCGAAGTATCACGCATTCAACAAATAATCCAAACTTTTATCAAATGTAATTTGTGAATGTATACGCAATCGAATGCAAAAAGTTGGAATGGACCGAAAAGGATTTTCAGAATATTCCTTACCTTAGTGGTCCGTTAGTTATATACAAATTTTTAGTAGCATGACTTTAGCAGAACGCCATAATACCATTCTTCAACTTTTAAAACAAAGAGGCTCTATTTCAGTATCGGATCTGGCCGATATTCTCAAAGTTTCTTCTGTCACCATCCGGAAAGACCTCACCCTTTTAGAAGGGAAAAAAATGTTGTATCGCATGCATGGAAGTGCCATTCTGATGAATCCTTATATCAATGACCGGCACGTCAACGAAAAAGAGAAGATCAATCCGGAAGAAAAACAAGCCATCGCCAAAATAGCAGCTTCTCTGGTTTGTCCGAACGATTCTATCCTCATCGCTTCCGGTACGTCGATGTTTTTTCTGGCCCGGGAAATCCAGCCTCATGGACATTTGACTGTGATCACCTCTTCAATCCATGTCACTGAAATTCTGGCCCGCCATGACAATACCGAGATCATCCAACTTGGCGGCATCGTCCGGAACAGTTCTGTATCGGTGATCAGTGAATATGCCGAAAAAATGCTGGAAAATTTCTCTTGCAGCAAGCTTTTTATCGGAGTAGACGGTATCGACCTGGATTATGGTCTGACAACGACCAATGTCCTGGAAGCAAGCCTGAATCGCCGCATGATTGACACAGCACAAAAGACAATTGTCCTGGCAGATTATTCCAAATTCGGACGAAGAGGATTCGGTAAAATCTGTAGTTTGGAATCTATCGATCAGGTGATTACCGACAGTAAGGTTCCGGCCAGTGCCGTGAAAGGCCTGGAAGAAATGGGCATCGAAGTAACGATTGCCAACGAACATAAAGATAAAAGCTATCAATAACCCAAAGATGAAAATCGTATTTCTAGAACCGCTGGGTATGTGTGAATGTATGATCCACACCCACACAAACACCTTAAAACAACAGGGACATCATATTATTTTTTACCCGGATCGCCAGGAAGACGAAGCGACACTGGTGGAACGGGCCCGGGATGCAGAGATTGTCGTGGTCAGCAATATTCCTTTGCGCCAGTCTTTTTTCGAACAATGCCCGAAGTTGAAAATGTTATCGGTGGCTTTCACTGGTGTAGATCATATCGACCTGGAAGAATGCCGGAAACGGGGAATCACTGTCTGCAATGCAGCAGGTTACTCCACCCAGGCTGTAGCCGAATTGTCGATCGGCATGATGATCGCCGTCTACCGGAAGATCGTAGGTGGAGACGCCATCATCCGGGTTGGAGGTGACCGCCAGGGGGTTCTGGGCTGTGAATTACAAGGGAAAACCGTTGGTATCATAGGACTGGGAGCTATTGGCCAACGGGTTGCCACGCTAGCACACGCTTTCGGTTGCCAGGTTTTGGCTTACAACCGAAGCCCCAAAACCTTTCCCAATGTAACATTGGTAGATAAGCAAAGTTTGCTTTCCCGCTCCGACATCCTCAGTATTCATCTTCCACTTACTCCGGAAACAAAAGATTTCATTGGAGCGAATGAGTTTGCACAAATGCAACCCCACGCTATTCTGATTAATACTGCCCGTGGTCCTATCGTGGAACAGGAAGCTCTTTACAACGCACTCAAAAAAGGACAAATAGCAGGAGCTGCCGTAGATGTATATAATCAGGAACCTCCACTACCAGCCAGTCTCGATCTTTTCAACGCACCCAATTTACTGATGCTTCCCCACATGGGTTATGCCACAAAAGAAGCCTTTGCCAGCCGACTCGATATTGTCATTCAAAATGTAGAAATGTGGTTGGCAGACAAACCGCAAAACAAAATCATTTAATCTGGTGAGGTTAATAGAGATAGGAGGTATCGATAACAAATTCGCCAGTATACACATGGAAGCGCTTTCATGTGTATACTGGCGAATGCCTGCAAAGGCCATTCCGGTTATTCTTTAAAATACACTCTTTTCACCCGATGGGAAACTCCGGTGAGGATCTCATAAGGAATTGTATGTAATTTATCGGCCAATTCGGTGACAGAAATATGTTTCCCGAATATTTCTACTTCGTCTCCGACCCGGGCGTCTATATCTGTAATATCAACCATACAGGCATCCATACAAATGTTCCCGACGATCGGCGCTCTCTTTCCTCCGATCATCACTTCTCCAATCCCACAACTCAGATGGCGGTTGAGACCGTCGGCATAACCCACCGGAATTACAGCAATCCGGGAATCCCGCTGCAATACCCCTTTACGCCCATACCCTACGGTTTGTTGACTGTCGACTGTACGAATCGAAGCAATGTAAGTCTTAAAAGTAGCCACCGGCCACAAAGGAGCCTTTACGGCACTAATTCCATGTAATCCGATCCCTAATCTGACCATATCGAAAGCATATTCCCCAAAACGTTCTATACCGGCCGAGTTCAGGATGTGCCGAATAATGTGATACCCGAAATGAGCCTGGATCTCTTCTGTCATCCGGATAAATTGTCTGATTTGTGTCAGGGTATATTGGTCGTGTATCGGTTCGTCACTACCAGCCAAGTGTGAAAACATCGACCGGATATACACCCGCCGTTTACCTTCGAAAAAAGCCAACAAAGCCGGCAATTCCTGGGAATCCAACCCGGAACGGTTCATTCCCGTATTGAGTTTGAGATGTACCGGATATTTCTCGATGCCATGTTTCATCAAGGCACGGTCGAAAATTTCCAGCAATTCCAGGGAATATATTTCAGGTTCGAGATTAAACTCGATCATATTATCAAAAGCTTCCGGTTCGGGATTCATCACCCCGATCGGAATCGTAATGCCGGCAGCCCTCAATTCTACCCCTTCATCGGCAAAAGCAACCATGAGGTAGTTTACCCCCTGATATTGCAACAAATTGGCTACTTCTCCAGAACCGCTCCCATACGAAAAAGCTTTCACCATAACGGCAATCATCGTTTGTTGAGGCAGTAAGGAACGAAAATAATTGAGATTATGTACCATGGCATCGAAGTCCACTTCCAGTACCGTCACATGGGATTGCTTCTGCAGGAAACCGGCAATATATTCAAACTGATATTTCCGGGCCCCTTTGATTAAAATCACCTGATCCCGAAAATCATCGCGATTCTCCTGACGCAAAAAACTATCGGTATCTTTATAAAAACGACACCGGGGAAGCAGAAAATAAGATTTATACCGACTGATTTTCTCTCCGATACCGATAAAAACAGCTACCCTGGCTTTCCGTAATAAGGTGGCTACTTCCCGGTACAATTCCCTTTCGTCGGTTCCGGTATCGATAAAATCCGATAAAATCACCACTTTTTCACGGCCGGCATCCTGCATAGCCAAGGTATTCAAAGCCAATTGAAAAGAGGCGGCATCCGAGTTATAGTAGTCGTTGATCAGGACACAACGATGGCTTCCTTCTTTAATTTCCATCCGCATGGCAATAGGTTGGAGCCGGGCTATCCGTCGTGAAATCCATTCAGGCGTTTTCTGCTCTAGCAAGAGCACGCATACCGCATTCATACAATTTTCAAAAGAAGCCTCATCCACAAAGGGAATTTCCAATTCGAAATGCAGTTGCCCATCCGTAATTTCTACCATCCGTTTGCCTTTGGCAAGCCCGACTGATTTCACTTTCACTCCGGCCTGTTCCCCTTCTCCCCAAACGATCTTTTTCGTTTCGGGCTTTACCACCGTCAGCAAGTAATCCATGGCTTCCCCCTCTCTGCCG
The DNA here is from genome assembly GCA_021771575.1 of Bacteroides sp. Taxonomy (GTDB): domain Bacteria; phylum Bacteroidota; class Bacteroidia; order Bacteroidales; family Marinifilaceae; genus Odoribacter. Next base: position 16,897 of record JAETOX010000031.1, read on the forward strand.
ACGAGATAGCGACAATCTTTAAAAAGCAAAGCTTTTTCCTGTAACTTTTGTCGGGAAGACTCAAAATTTTCCCCGTGGGCATCCCCCAGATGAGTAAATATCCCGATCTCCGGGCGAATCATTCGCTGCAACTTCTCCATTTCTCCGGGTAAGGAAATGCCGGCTTCGATAACGGCTAATTCCGTCTGTTCATCCATTCCCAATAAAGACAAAGGAACCCCCACCTGCGAATTATAGCTTCGGGGACTACGGTAAATACCGGGTTCATCGGCCAGCAACTGATAAAGCCATTCTTTGACGATGGTCTTTCCGTTACTACCGGTCACGGCAATAATCCGGGCATTCACTTTGTTCCGATAATGAGCAGCGAGCCTTTGTAAGGCTCCGAGCACATCAGTAACTTCAAAAAAATTAGCTGATGTATACAGGGCATATTCCGGACGCTTTTCACCTACAACAAAATTCCGGACACCCGACTCGTATAATTTTCCGATATAATCGTGTCCATCATGATTTACCCCTTTCAGAGCAAAAAACAAAGTCGATTCAGGGACACCGACCGATCGGCTATCCACACTCACTTCTGTTATTTGAAAGTTTTTCACCTCACAGGCTTTGGCATTCAAAACCACTGCAATTTCCTTGCTACTATACATCTGTTTTTATTTTATTTCTACAGCACCGGTGCAAATAAACGGGCCATGGATTCACACACTTTTTCCCGTTTCGACCGGAACTTCCATCTTTGGATAGCACCTTCGGTACTGACACGTAAATCCTTGACAAAATCGCCGGCCAATTCTTTGACCACTTCCCGGTCATATACGATCATGCTGACTTCGAAATTCTGTTCAAAGCTCCGCAAATCCATATTTGCTGTTCCCACACTCGCGACAATGCCGTCGACAACTATCACTTTACTATGGTTGATTCCTTTTTGATACCAATATATTTTGACTCCGGCATCCAGCAATTCTTCCACGTAAGAACGAGTACACCAATGTGTAAGCCAGGAATCCGATTTATGCGGCAACAGGATACGGACGTCAACACCGCTCATAGCCGCCGTTTTCAATGCGTTCAAGGTGGTTTCACCCGGCATAAAATAGGGGGTAGAAATATATACATACCGCTTGGCCATATTGATCAATGTAAAATAGGATTGCTGAATAGAAGCCCAATCGCTATCCGGTCCGGAAGTTACCGTTTGAACGATGACATTACCGTCTGCCTGCATATAAGGCAGATACTCATTTTTGTCGAGCAACAACTCCTGACGGACAAAATACCAGTCGATCAAAAAGACGACCTGTAAAGAGGTCACCGCTTCTCCGACAACTTTCAAATGGGTATCTCTCCAGATGCCGATATCGGCCACACCATCCATATACCGATCGGCAATATTCAACCCTCCGACAAATCCGATTTCCCCGTCAACCACAGCAATTTTCCGGTGATTCCGGTAATTGGCTTTATTGGCAAAATGATGAAAACGGACAGGCAGAAACGGATAAATCTGGATACCGGCCTGTCGCAGTTCTTTGATAAATCCCCGGGACAATCCCCAGGAACCTACATCATCGTATATAATCCGGACCTCCACCCCGTCTTTCGCCTTGCGAAGCAAAATTTCTTTCAATCGTATAGCCAAACGCCCTTCGGCAATGATATAATATTCCAGATGAATAAATTTTCGTGCCTGCTCCAAAGCACCGAATAGAGCCGGAAAAGTTTCCTCACCGTTATTCAGGATCTCCACCCGATTATAACGGGTCAGTAAAGCTTTGCTGTTATTCAACAACAAGGTCATCAGCTTCCGCACCTCTGCAGATTCCCGTTTTTTCAGGAATTCAGATTTTTTGATCAGTTGTTTCTGATCCTCGCTCATATACTGCAGCCATTTCATATCCCCCAACCCTTTCATCGAAAACATCTTAATTTTCCGATAGTTAACACCAAAATAAAGATAAAAGACAAAGCCGATCAAAGGTACAGTGATCAATACGATAATCCACGCCAATGTCCGTACCGGATTCCGGTTTTCCAGGATCACATTGAAAACGACACTCGCAACCGTAAGGAAATACAAGGCAATGAGAACATATATGACGATCTGTAACCAGGACATTGTTCGAAATAAATTCTATCTTTGTGTTATGAACACAATCTTCCAATTATCGCAATACGCTTTACAAGAGCTAAAAGATTCATATTCTATATATGAAATTCGCAGCCTTTGTCATATCATTTGTATGGACACATTCGGTTTTACAAATATAGATATCCATCTCAGAAAAAACGAAATTTTAGATGAAAGCTTTATCAAGAAATTTTGTGATATCATTCACCATTTAAAAGCAGGGATACCGATTCAATATATTCTGGGCGAGACGGAATTTGCCGGTTTACGAATTTCCGTCAACGCCTCGACTTTGATTCCACGCCCGGAAACCCAGGAATTGGTACACTGGATCGCTCCCACCCTTTCGCCCGGCGAGCGGTTGATCGATATTGGTACCGGAAGCGGCTGCATCGCTATCGCCCTGGCCCGGCAATGCCCCGGCCTCTGGGTCACCGCCATCGATTTATCAGAAGAAGCCCTCGCCGTAGCCCGGCAAAATGCAACGAACAATGGCGTAGAGGCGACTTTTCTCCAGCGGGATATTTTGCATTATGAAAATTACTCCTGGCCTGTATTCGATATAGTGGTCAGCAATCCACCATACGTAAGGGAAAGCGAAAAAGCGGATATGGAAAGCCGGGTGCTGGACTATGAACCCCATAGTGCCCTATTTGTTCCGGACGACGACCCGCTGATCTTTTACCGCCGTATTGCAGCATTCGGCAGGCAATATCTCAAACCCGGCGGACTGCTTTACTTTGAAATCAATGAGGCTTTGGGTAGCGAAATGAGGGATATGCTCGTAAAATATGGTTACCAGGATATAGAAATAAAACAAGATATATTCGGAAAAGAAAGAATGATCAGAAGTATAAGATGAAAGAAGAGAAGGCATTAAATATCATAGCAGGACTATGCAGCAAAAAAGAATATTGCACTCAGGATGTTCTCACTAAATTACAAAAATGGGAACTCACGGAAGAAGCTATCCGGAAAATCCTGGATTTTCTGTATCGTCACCAATTCATAGACGATAGTCGTTTTGCAAAAGCTTATGCAGAAGATAAATTTCAGTTCAATCATTGGGGAAAACAAAAAATCGCGATGATGCTCCGACAGAAAAATATTCCTTCGGATATTGTGACAGCAGCATTAGAAAGCCTGAATGCACAAACTTATGATGAAACCTGTCTGACCCTCCTGAAACAAAAATTAGCAACCCTTCCTCCGGAGGCATCTTATCGGCAAAAAGCCAAGCTAATCCGCTTCGGATTAGGACGAGGTTTTGATTATGACACGCTCCACCGTTGTATCGGCCAACTGCTAAGCGAGGAAGAAAACTCCGGGGATATATAGCGATAGTAATCCGGCAAATGGCCAGTTCTAAACCTGTATCTTGTGCATACTCGTCCAATTTTTCAAAGCATTTGACGTGAAATATCAAGAATATTAGTTTTGAACATGTATTTTTTATAGTTTTGAACAAAAAATAAAAAAATATGTGTGATTACCGATATATTTCCGGAATATCCCGTTTTTCGAGTACAGGATTTCTACAGCAAATAACCCGGGAAACCGACACCGAATATATACTGTTTAACACAGGTACAAATCCTATAGATTTTTTTCCCGGAGCCATCGAGCGTATTTTCCAAGTAGCCATAGCAAGCAATGCCGACCTCTTGTATACCGACTATCAGGAGATCAAATCGGGTATTGCCTGTGTTCATCCGGTCCTTGATTACCAACCGGGAAGTTTGAGGGACGACTTCGATTTCGGTCCGCTGATTCTATACCGAACCGCTACGTTTTGCCGGCTATTAACTGAAATAGATACCGATTACCGGTTTGCAGCTTTTTATGCTCTCCGTTTAAAAATTGCACAAAAAGGCCGGATCGTACATTTACCGGAATGTCTTTATTCTATTACTGAAAACGATTTACGTTCTTCAGGGGAAAAACAATTTGACTATGTGGATCCCAGAAACCGGGAAGTACAGATAGAAATGGAAAAAGCGTGTACCACTCACTTGCAAGCAATCGGAGCATGGCTTCCTCCTCGTTTTCAAGGTGTGGATCTCCAAGACGGACATTTTCCAGTGGAAGCGTCAGTGATCATCCCTGTCAAAAACCGGTGCAAAACCATTGCCGAGGCTGTACTTTCTGCTTTACATCAACATACCGGTTTCCCTTTTAATGTGATTGTCGTCGATAATCATTCGAACGACGGAACAACGGCTATACTGAAAAAATTATCAGAACAGCATCCGGCATTGCACCATATTCAACCCCCAAGTCCCCATCTGGGCATCGGAGGTTGTTGGAACGAAGCCATACAAAGCCCGCATTGTGGCAAATTCGCTATTCAACTGGATAGCGACGATTTATACAGTGACGAACAGGTCCTTCAAATCATAGTCGATACTTTTTACGAGCAAAATTGTGCGATGGTGATCGGTAGCTACCGTATGGTTAACTTCCAACTCGAAGAGATTCCGCCAGGGATCATCGACCATCGCGAATGGACACCGGAAAACGGCCGTAACAATGCCTTGCGCATCAATGGTCTGGGAGCTCCACGGGCTTTTTATACCCCTGTTCTCCGACAAATCAAATTCCCGAACGTAAACTACGGCGAAGACTACGCTACCGCACTGGCAATCTGTCGTACCTACCGGATTGGCAGAATCTTCCGGCCAGTTTATCTTTGCCGGCGGTGGGAAGGAAATTCCGATGCTTCCCTGGATATTCAACGCCTGAACCATTTCAATTTTTATAAAGACAAAATCCGCACGTTAGAATTACAAGCCCGGATATCTCTTATGAAAAACGATCATGAAAAGTGAACAACTGACCCGGCTTTACCGGCAACAGCTCCAGGACTTCGAATTAGCCAAAAAAAATTATACGAACCTGGAACAGGTGATATATCGCAAAATTCCTTTTAGAAATTTTCCGGTCCGACTGCAATACAACCCGTCCCGGATACTTTCTACCAATGCGAAAATAGACGCCCAAACATTGGCTACCCGTAAATGTTTCCTTTGCCCGGACTACCGGCCTGAACAGCAGAAAGGTATTCCTTACGGCAAGGATTACCATATTTTCGTCAACCCTTATCCTATTTTTCCTTGTCATTTTACGGTTCCTTCCAACTGGCACGAGCCTCAGTGTATCACAGGACATTTCAGTACGATGCTGGATTTAGCTATCGATTTCCCGGAATATATCATCTTTTATAACGGTCCCGACTGCGGAGCCTCGGCCCCCGATCATTTTCATTTTCAAATGGCCCCACGGGGATCGATGCCACTGGAAACCGATATCTGTTGCGAAGAATTGTGTCAAAAAGTGGTTGAAAGAGATTTTTTTTCTATTTCGATGTTGCAGAATTATCTAAGGAAAGTCATTGTCCTCCAGGCTTCGGATGCTCATTTAGTCAGCGTTCTGTTTCAACAGGTGCTGGCACTTATCGGCCAGGTCACCCCTTATGAGAAGGAACCGATGATCAATTTACTGTGTTGGTTCGACAATTGTCAATGGCAGGTCTGTCTCTTCCCCCGGCAAACCCGGCGTCCCTGGCAATTTTACGCCGAAGGAGAAGAAAAAATATTATTCAGTCCTGGTTGTGTGGATATGGCCGGCCTGATCATCGCCCCCCGGAAAGAAGACTTTGAAAAATATTCAGCTGATTTGCTTACCGACCTCTTTCAACAGGTCACTATTTCCGCAGAAAAGGAAGAAAGAATCAAAATCCAGTTGCAAAAAATAACCGTATGAAAAAACAGACGACAGTCCCACAAATCGAGGTAGGTATTCTTTTTTCACCGGAAATTCATTTCTGTTTAAATGGACTCTATTTTTCCGGAAACAGCAACCGCCCTTATACAGGTAACTATACATTGAAAAAAGAAAACGACGAGTACCGGTTACAGCAAAATGAACAGGTTGAAAAAATACAGCTTCCCTTTCTACTCCACCCCCAATGCCCCTCGGAAGCCGACTTCGAACTAACCGACGTAGTGATCGGCATTCATTTTCACTGGGAACGCAAAGAAGACCAAAAATTCAAAGGGAGTCTAAAACTCATCGACGAAACAGAATATCTGACGGCAATTAATATTCTCTCTTTGGAAGATTATTTGCTCAGTGTGATTTCCTCTGAGATGAAAGCCACCTCCTCCATAGAATTATTGAAAGCACATGCGGTTGTTTCGCGTAGTTGGTTACTGGCACAAAAAGCCAAATCCAGCAGCCTGCAAGGTCATTATGATTCTTGTCAGGAGACCGAAGAGGAATATATCCGTTGGTATGACCGGGAAGATCATACCCATTTTGATGTATGTGCCGACGATCACTGTCAACGCTATCAAGGGATCAGCAAAGCGTATACTCCGGCGGTACAGGAAGCCTTACAATCTACCTACGGTGAAGTACTGGTCTATCAGGATGAAATTTGTGATGCCCGTTTTTCTAAATGTTGTGGTGGAGTAACCGAACGTTTCGAGAATACCTGGGAACCGGTGAATCATCCTTATCTGGACAAAATCTTCGATGCCCCCACGACTTTCGTCACCGGTGATCTTCGCACCGAAACGGCAGCACGGGCATGGATCTTGTCGGCACCCGCAGCGTTCTGCAATACGATGGATGCCAACATCTTATCCGAAGTGCTAAACGACTATGATCAGGAAACCCGGCATTTTTTCCGGTGGGAAGTGAGTTATTCACAAGAAGAATTATCTGCCCTCGTACACCAAAAACTCGGTATCGACTTTGGCAAGATCCAGGAAATTCTGCCTGTAGAACGTGGTGTCTCCGGACGTCTGATCCGGGTAAAAATCCGGGGTAGCCGCCATACCCGGATTATCGGTAAGGAATTGGTCATCCGCAAAGCTTTTTCGCCTTCGCATCTCTATAGTTCGGCTTTTATTGTGGAAAAAGAAGCCGATCGGTTTGTCTTCCACGGTGCCGGCTGGGGCCACGGAGTAGGGCTCTGCCAGATCGGAGCCGCAGTCATGGGAGCCCGTGGTTACTCTTACCGGGAAATTTTGCAACATTATTTTAAAGACTGCGAACTTTTCCGACTATACGAATAAACAAACGATAAACAGATGAACCAAAAGAAGCTTTCACCGTGGACCTGGATTCCTTCTCTTTATTTTGCGCAAGGATTGCCTTATGTGGTGGTCACGACCACCACTGTCATCATGTTCAAACGACTGGGAATGCCTAATACAGATATAGCACTATATACCAGCGGGTTGTACTTTCCCTGGGTGATTAAACCGCTTTGGAGTCCGCTTGTCGACCTTTTCAAAACCAAACGCTGGTGGATCGTAGTGATGCAGCTTCTGATCGGCGCAGGCCTCGGCGGTATAGCCGTCAGCATCGATGGCCCGGAACCGTTACGTTACTGCCTGGCTTTTATGTGGTTGTTGGCTTTTAGTTCTGCGACTCATGACATTGCTTCCGATGGCTTTTACATGCTGGCTCTGAATGAAAAGCAACAGGCTTATTTTGTCGGTATCCGCAACACCTTTTATCGTCTTGCCATCATTGCAGGCCAGGGAGTTCTGGTGATGATTGCCGGTGTGTTAGAAAAACATTATCTGGCCCGGACAGAAGCCACTGTAGCTATTCCTCAGGCATGGTCGGTAACTTTTTATTTCCTGACAGCCATTTTCGGGTTACTTTTCGTTTATCACCATTTTTTGCTGCCTCGTCCAGCCCGAGACCGGGGAGCCATCGCAGAGACTCCGAAAACCCCGGGTCAGGTGGCAGGCGAATTTATCGAAACGTTCAAAACTTTTTTTCTGAAAAAACATGTTTGTGTAGCCCTGGCCTTTATCCTCCTCTATCGTTTGGCCGAATCGCAGCTGGTAAAAATTTCCTCCCCTTTCCTCCTCGATTCTCCTTCTGCAGGAGGACTCGGCCTGTCTACATCGGAAATCGGATTTATTTACGGAGGGATCGGTGCCCTGGCCCTTACTTTGGGCGGGATTGCCGGAGGGGTCGTTATGGCCCGGAATGGCCTGAAACGATGGCTTTGGTGGATGACTGCCGCCATGAATCTGCCGAATATTGTTTACCTTTATCTGGCCATCGCCCAACCCTCAGACATCGTCCTGATTTCCGGATGCGTCATCGTCGAGCAACTCGGCTACGGTTTCGGTTTCACTTCCCTGACGTATTTCATGATGTTATTCAGCAGTGGTAAATACCAAACCGCCCACTATGCCCTTTGCACAGGTTTTATGGCCTTAGGTATGATGCTTCCGGGTATGATTTCCGGCTGGATAGAAGAACAAATCGGATATCAGTATTTTTTTGTGTGGATCATGTTGTGTACGCTTCCCAGTTTCTTTGCCACTTACCTTATCCTCCGCAAACAAGTGGTCGGAAATTAACTTTACCCTATAATCATTCCGACGACCGTAGCTAACAACAAAGAAGCCAAAGCACCGGCCAGTAAAGCGCACATACCGAAAGCAGCCAGCATCATCACCCCAATCACCCAAACCTTCAATCGGCTCTGGGTCTTCGGCAGATAACCAAGGCGTATCTTCCGTTTTTTTATACAATGCGGTATTAAAAGTTATAGCACACAAGTCTTCGGATAAAGACGTTCCTTTCACATTGGTGACATTACCGCCTAATTGCTTTATTCGGTTCATGATTTCCTGTTTCATTACTTCTATTTTTTTCGTTCGTAATGGTTAGAAAGGAACATCGTCAGATGCTATCTTTCGTTGTTACTAACTTATTTACAAATCTCAATCCGGTGAATAAACACCCAATCCCAATAAGAGGATAAATAATTCCGCATAAGACTGCGAGTATATTCAATTCTCGTTCATCTCCTGTGAAGCCGTCTAAACTGACAGCTCGCAATATGAAGTTTGTAATTTGCCAATCCAATAGACTTTGGTCTATACAGATAAAGGCAAACCACAACAAGACAGAGCAACATTCCAAGCCCAACAATAACATTATCGCTTTAAGCTGCATTGCGTATAGTTTATAGACTTTGTAGATTAGCAATACATCTGTAATTATAAGCAAACCTAAAAGACAATATTCCATAATGCCATGTATTCCGAACAGACGACCAAAGCCTAAGCCACCACAAAATAATGTTATGGCTATAAGCAAAGCACTGAAAGCTGTCAATGATAATATGGATTGGATGGGTTTATTCATCACGCTATTGTTAGTAATGGCTTGGAAAAGAACGCCGTTTAGGAGTTATCTTTCCTTGTTATCAATTTTATATTCTTCATATTCAAGAAACGCAGTATCAATATCTCCTTCTAATAGGTAGTAGAAACAATCTTGTATCATATCAACCCATTCTATGATTTGCTTTTGCTGCTCTTGTGTAACAAAATCAGCTCCGTCAATCCACCTCCTGCCTAAATGTATTATGCTATATACATCACTTAGTAGGGTTTGATTGATTGTTGGCTTCATAAAATCATCTGCAAGGACTTTAAGACATTCCATTATTTCGATAAAATTACACTCATATAGTTTTCCTTGAAATGGACGAAGTGAACCAAGAAATCCATTTTCCCATTTCTCATTTTCTATATCATTGTTTCTACAAGAATGGAAACTTAATAAAATATATGCTTCTTCTTTTGTCATTGCGTTTCTGTTTAATTATTGATAATGGCTGACAAGGAGCTGCGTTAGCAGCTAACTTGGCTTGTTACCAATATAATTTACAGGGAAACAGATAGCCATTTTTGCTTCCATGAAGAATATCTTTTCTTAGAATCTAAA
>JAETOX010000248.1 GCA_021771575.1 Bacteroides sp.
TCAAAAGCAGACAAATAGTAAAGTTTGGAGGCGTCATCGGTCAATACGGCATCACCCAAGCGCGAAGAGTTGATGGTCAGGCGTACCATCCGGTCTTCGAGGTTATCGAAATTGATTTTTAATTCGGGTAGCCCCTTATCCTCCTGCTTAGCTTTGGTGTTGGCGGTTGTAGGAGTTGCATTATTTTCTTTCTGATTTCCCTTCTTTGCTTCCTTTTTCTCTTCTTTTTCTTTTTTCTTGTTTTCCTTCCTTTCTGCAGCTGCTTTCTCTTCTGCCTCTTTTCTCTTTTGCAGTTCCTTCATTTCCTTAGCCAAAGCCAATTCTTCCTTGCTCATCCGGAATTCATCCCAGGCTTCCGGGTCGAGGAAAAGAGCATATACATCGTATTGGGCACCCCAACTACCGTGGCTACGCATTCCCTGACGGTCGCTCATCCAGATGATGGCCTTTCCGTTCATCATCCATTTCGGATTCTGATCGCTATAACCACTATTGGTGAGGTTATGGATTTCTCCGCTGCCATCGGCTTTGATCAAGGCAATATCATTGTGTTGCCATCCGCCTTCTTCGAAATATTTGGCTAATATCCATCTACCGTCGGGAGACCATTGATACCATTGGTCGCCGTCCTGGTATGAATAGTTATATTTTGCCGGTAATACCGTTCTGGATTTTTTGCTTTTCAGGTTGATCACCTTGATCGCCGTCCTGTTTTCCAGGTAAGCAATTTCTTTTCCGTCGGGTGAGAAAGAAGGTTGGAAGCAGGCATTTGTGCCTTTGGTGATTTGTTCTTCCTCGATTTCTTTGGCGTAAGCAAACGACTTATCATCTTTGTTTTTAATGCGGGAAACGTAAATATTCCAATGACCGTCACGTTCTCCGGCATATACCAATGATCGTCCGTCGGGTGAAAATTCTACCGACCGTTCCTGAGTAGGGGTATTGGTGATTTGTTTGGTTGTTCCGTATTCGGCATTAGCCACATATACTTCTCCGCGTACGATAAAAGCAAATTCTTTTCCATTAGGTGAAATCGCCAGTTCGGAAGCTCCCCGGCTCCAATTCATTTTAGCCGGACTTTCTATGTCGTCGGCGATAATCTGGATATTTACTTTTTTGGGTTGCTTGCCCGGTTGTAAAGTATAAATTTCTCCATTGAAGGAATAACAGAGCAAACCGTTATTCGCCCGGGTCAGGAACCGGACGGGATGTTTGCTGTGTTTGGTGATTTGCCGAATATCTTTCGGGTTATTCACTGGCATTTGGCAAACATTGAAATCGCCGAAACGTTCGCTTAAGAAATAAATCGTTTCATCGTTATCGGCGAATACAGGATTGCGGTCTTCTATCTGTCGGTTGGTGAGGTTGGTAAATGCTCCGTTTTTCAGATTGTGAACCCAGATATCACGGCATACGGACGATTTATGGTGTTTCCGCCAATTGTCTTCATACCCTTTGAAATCATGATAGATAATTTTGTCGCCTGCTTTATTAAAGCAAATGTCGTAAGCGTCAAATGTCAGGTATTGTTCTGGGCGACCTCCCTCAACACTGATCTTATATACTTGTCCTCCGCTGGGGAATTGACCGTATTCGGCGTCCGGCATCACATTGGCCCGGTAAAGGATAGACTTTCCGTCGGGAGTGAAACAAACCGGAATCTCTCCATTAGAGTGAAAAGTGAGTCGGGTAGGAGTTCCTCCAGTGATGGGCACTGTATAGAGATTCAATCCTCCGTCGCGTGCCGAGGTGAAAGCAATCGTTTTGCCATCAGGCGCCCATACTGGCCGGCTGTCGTATTCCGGGTGGGTGGTCAGTTGCGTCGCTTTTCCACCTTCGGTATTTACTAGAAAAATGTCTCCCTTATAGCAAAAAGCGATGGTCTTCCCATCAGGCGAAATTGCCGGGTAACGCATCCATAGGGGCGTTGTCTGTGCCGAGAGTCCGGAACAGAAAAGGACTAAAAGTCCTGCAAAAAAAAATTTGATCAAATTCATGTGTTAGATTTATTGAAATAAAACAAAATACCAATTTATTGAACGCGGCTTAAAAGTAATGATTTTCCCCGGAACGCGGAATTGGTTGTTGGAGTTTAACGAAAAATTTGGATTTCGCTCAGCTCATCGATGATCCTCATTTTTTGAAAAAATGTTTTGATGTGTTTAAATGGTACCACTACTTTTCGGGCTACTTGATATATAGCAATATACCACCCTTTCCCAATCCAATTTTGAGAATAAAATAATTTTTCTTATCTTTGTAATATACAGCTCTGCCCCCGAGGCATAAAGTAACTCTGTTTCCTGAATGTGGCAGGTAGAGAATACAAACCATA
>JAETOX010000032.1 GCA_021771575.1 Bacteroides sp.
CTACCGATCTGCATATCGACCAATACGGACGTTATTTTATCCGGGCCACCGACCCTTCAGGACATACTTCCGGAATCATCGCTTATTTCGGAAGCTGGGCAGACAATGACAGCCAGAACACAGCTACCATGCTCCATTTAAGTGCCGATAAAAAGAGTTACCGGGTGGGTGAAAAAATAAAAGTAAATATACCCTCTTCAGCCAATGGAGTAGCTATCGTCACACTCGAAAATGGAAAAACCATCAACAATGTAAAACGCATTGCAACAACTGCAGGTTCAACTATGGTAGAATTTGAAGCTGTGAGTAACATGTGTCCGAATACCTATGTTGCAGTGACATTACTACAGCCGCATAATAACCGGGATAACGACCGCCCAATTCGCCTCTATGGAGTGGTGAATATAAATGTAGAAGATCCTTCGTTGCAACTGCACCCCACCATTCAGATCGCACCTGAATTGCGCCCCGGTAAAGAATTCAGTGTAGAAATTGCCGAAAAAGAAGGCAAAGGTATGAATTATACGATCGCTGTCGTCGACGAAGGGCTGCTTTCCCTGAACACCTTCCGCACCCCGAATCCTTTTGCTGCTTTTTATGCACGGGAAGCACTTGGCGTAAAAACCTGGGATTTCTATGATTATATATACGGAGCATACGGTGCGCGTCTGGATAAGGCCTTTGCCATAGGAGGCGACGAAGCTTTGAAAAATCTTCAGGATGAAAAGACGAACCGCTTTAAACCGGTAGTGCTGTTTGCAGGTCCTTTTACATTAAAAGCAGGCAAAACCGACCGGCATACTTTCAAAATGCCCGAATACATAGGAGAAGTAAGAACGATGGTGGTCGCTGCCACCAACGGGCAATACGGTTCGGCAGAGGCCAGTAGTACCGTCAATAAACCGCTGATGACATCGGTAGCCCTTCCCCGCCTGTTTACACCAGGGGATGAAATTGATATTCCGGTAACCGTATTCGCAATGAAAGACAACATCCGGGAAGTTACCGTTTCGATGCAAACTGATGATAAAATCACCTTAACGGGCGGGAATTCACAACAAATCCGTTTTGAAGAAAAAGGTGAAAAAGTGGTTTACTTCAAAGCCCGGATCAATAAGGAAACAGGCAATTCCATCCTGCGTACCCAAGCTATATCGGGTAACGAGAATGCAACGGTAACCGAAGATGTCACCATCCGAATCCCCAATCCCCGGATCACCCAGATAGAAGAAAAACTAGCCAAAGCCGGAGAATCGGTCACATTATCTACTTCCTTGTTGGGGGCCGAACCATTATCGGTATTGGAGGTATCCTCCATTCCTCCGCTCAATCTGGAACAACGTCTTGAGTATTTGTTGGAATACCCGCATGGTTGTGCCGAGCAAATCAACTCGCAAGCATTTCCTCAATTATCTTTAGGTTCACTGCTTTCGCTGACACCGGAACAACAGATCACAGCAGAAACACATGTCCGGGAAGTCATCAACCGCCTGAGGGCTTATCAGACGGCAGAAGGCGGTTTTGCTTACTGGCCGGGAAGTCCCTATATTTCGGAATGGACCACTACTTACGCGATTCAATTCCTGGTCAGCGCACAACAACAAGGTTATTCGGTACCCGTACAAATGATGGACAACGCGATCAATTACATCAAACGCGTCGCTAACAACTGGAATCTGACATCATCTTATTCCGAACAGGAACAAACCTATCGTTTATACGTACTGGCCCTAGCCGGGAAACCAGATATGGCCGCGATGAACCGACTCCGGGAAACCGGACTGAAACGTCCTGTTTCACAATGGTTGCTGGCTTCGGCGTATGCCCTGAGCAATCAAGGTGATATGGCCACCAAAATGATCCGGAATTTATCGTCAGAAGTAGCGCCCTATCGCGAAACCAGAGGGACCTACGGTTCCACAACACGGGATAATGCCCTGATCCTACAATCGATGGTCACCCTGAATATGCAGCAAGATGCTTACCGGATGTTGGAAAAAATCTCCCGGGCTATGGGTTCCGGAGAGTGGTACAGCACTCAAGAAACAGCCTTCGCCCTGCATGCAGCCGCTATGTTCGTTCGGGAATATCTGGGTAGCCAAAAAGGTATAGAAATTCTGGTTACCACTACACAAGGCGAAGAAAACGTCAAGACAGACAAAACGATCTGGCAACAACGTCTTGCCATCCGAGACGGAGTGGCTTCGGTGACTGTCCGGAACGACGGTCAGGGATCACTCTATATACGGCAAATCAATAGTTTCGCCCCCCTGGAAGTGGTTTCTGAAAAAATTATGTCCGGACTATCGATGAGCGTCCGTTATTACAACGACGCAGGAGAAACGTTGGACATCCACCGCCTTCGGCAGGGAGAAGACGTAACAGCAGAAATCAGTATTAAAAATACCGGTCTGACCGGTACATACGAAGAATTGGCGCTCAGCTATCTGGTGCCCTCCGGTTTCGAAATCATTAACGACCGGCTCACAGGTAATGTCAATGCCTGGCCGGGAGCGGAAAATGTAGATATTCGGGACGATCGTTTTTATGTCTATTTCAGTTTACAAGAAAATCAGACTAAAACATTCAAGTTCCGCTGTAACGCAGCTTTTCAGGGTACGTATATGTTACCGGCCATTCAGTGTTCGGCCATGTACGACAATAGCATTCAGGCAGTATTACCAGGAGGGAAAGTGACGATTAATTAAGAAGAATGAGCAAATACCTATATAGACTGATCGATGAAGGTGAGCATCAGCAACAAGATTTCAAATTTGAAATCTCGGATGCCCGGAAAATAGCGAAAACCCTGTCTGCTTTCTCGAATACCGATGGTGGACGTTTGTTGATCGGTGTAAAAGACAATGGGAAAATTGCCGGAGTCCGTTCGGAAGAAGAAATATACATGATCGAGGCCGCAGCCAAACTGTATTGTCAGCCCCAGATCAGCTACGAAACGGTTACTCATGAAGTGGACGGCAAAACCGTACTGGAGATCATTGTACCTCCTGGCAATCAGAAACCTTATTACGCCAAAGACCATAAAAATAAACTATGGGCTTATATCCGCATTAAGGACGAGAATATTCTCGCTACACCGATTCACCTGAAGATATGGAAACAGGCCAGTCGCCCCAAAGGAACGCTGGTCAAATATACGACCCCGGAACAATGGTTGTTGGATTATCTATCGTCGAATGAAAGGATAACTTTGAATCAATACTGTCGTCTTGCCAGCATTTCCACATCAAGGCAGAAAATACGCTGGCTAAATTTATTCGGTTTGAATTGGTCGAAACGTTTTTTGAAAATCATCAGTTTTATTACCGGGAAAACAAAAACTAAAAACGAAGAATTACGATATAACCAAATAATGAAAACAAATTTTAAATAATAATGATGATGAAAACAAAACTAATGACTTTACTCTTTGCAGTCTTAGCTCTCGGAGCCTGCAAAAAAGAAATCCGGCTGGATGTGAAGCAAATAACAGAGACAGACAAAACGGCAAACTGGGACGTTAAGATCACCCGGCCTGTATTCTCTTCAACCGAAGCCGAAGTAGAAAAAAGTTGTGTCAAATTCAACGATGAAATCACGGGTTTGGTAAATGGTATTCATGCAGCTTTTGTCGAACAATCCAAAGAATCCATCACCCGAATGGATTCGGCAGGTATGAAACAGGTAGCCCCTTACGAATTGATTATTGAAGATACGGTATTTCTGGCTGACGATCGGTATATCAGCGTACGGATGCTGGCTTACCAAATGACAGGAGGTGCCCACGGAATGACCAACTTCTACGGAGTCAATTATGACGTAAAGAATCAAAAATTCTTAGATAAAAAAGAGCTTGTTAACTACGACAAAGCATCGGACATCAATGCTCTACTCAAATCTCACCTGAAAGACCCAGACAAATGTTTCACTTTCGAAGCTCCCACTATAGAGAATGCGACAGCCATCAATTTCACCCTGCATACCGTTGATTTCACTTATGCACAATATATACTGGGACCTTATTCCTGCGGTTACACCACCATTTCCGTTCCCCGGGAAAAGATGAAAGATTTTATTCTGATTAAATAAAACCAGATATAGAACAATATAAATAACAGCGATAAAATAGAACATGTTTTTATCGCTGTTATTCTATGTAATTTTCTGATTCTCCTGCTATCAATCGAGGCTTAACTTGATGCTGGCAAACCAACTGCGCGGAATACCGGGACCATAGATATACCCAGCATCCCGGAGTTTTCCTTTATCGAAATCTTGCTGGTAGCTTTGAAAAATGTTTTGCACCCCGCCACTCAATTGTAGCACATAGTTTCCGCTGATACGAATGTTATAACTTACTTTCAGATTAGCATCGAAGAAGGAATCCGTTTTTTCCAGCTTATCCTGGGAAACATAACCAGCGATATGGGGAACGTACATACTACCGGTATAAGTGCCAGAAAGTGAAGTACTGAAATTTTTGAAAGGAGAAGCAAAAACAGTAAGATAACCATAACGATCTGGGGAACGGAGCATTTTCCGGGACGGTTCAGCTTCCGGATCATCGCTCCAGCTCTGAGGCTTCTCATACCTGTTTTCCTGAAAAGACATGCCCAACTGGATCTGAACATCCCGGTGAGGTACAATTTTTCCTTCCAGATTGATGCCTTTTACTTTAGCTCCGGAGCCATTCCGGCGTTCCAGCAATTTGTTGCCCTCGCCGTCATGCCCGATCGGTTCCACAACAAAAATATACTTTAGCCGAGTATAATAGGCTTCTACCAATAAATTGGTCTGCACTTTTCCAAAAGTGTGATAAACATCAGCCGAAACACTGTAACTTCCCGATTTCTCTGTTTTTAAATCCGGAGCGGATTGAATAAGTGCCACTTCTCCTCCGACAGCCGTTACGTGCAAATCTTCATCGTAAGTTTGCGGAGCCCGGAAACCGGCGGAATAACTTACCCGCAGACTGACATCGCGTAACGGATTATAACGCAGGTTTATCCGTGGACTGAAAATAATATGGTCGATAAAACTGTTTTTATCTAAACGTCCACCTAACAAAAAACTCAATTTTTCAGTTTTCCACTCATTTTGCAAAAAGAGACTATAAACATCTACCTGTTGATCGATTTCGCGATGATATCCCAGCATTTTATCGTTCAAATGATTATAAGTATACTCGCTCCCAGCGGTCAACGTGGCCGGCATAAACCATAAATGTTTAAACTGATAGGAATATTGAAGCCCCACAATAGCAGTCAGGTCTTCGGTTTTACCATAAGCATCCGGATCCTGCCCGGCACCATAATAAGATTCCCGGGCCGTATGTTGCATAGAAGAATAAACGTTCAACTTATGGGCGTAATCCCTAGAAAAAAAACTGAAATCCAGTCCTCCGCCATTGATATCGTGATCGGCTTGCTCGGTGATGTCCGTTTCGTGAGGGGGCAGGTCGAACAAATTACCTCCCCGGCGAAATTCACGGATATTATGGTATTCCAAGGTTATTTTTGTCTGGGAAGAAGGTTTGTAATAGCTCCGAAATCCTAAGGTCGTCAAATTAATCTGTCCGATTTCCGAAAAACCGTCTCCATCGTCATCATAATGCTGCCGGTGCCTGGAGGTACCGAAAAGGTAGATTCCGGCATTTCGTTGTCCATTTACTAAAGAAGTATTCAACGAAGTGGTATTGTCATAAGCTTTTCCCCCGATAGCCGTCAGGTTATGACCGACCATAAAAAGATTGTTCAAAGGTTCTTTGGTAATGATATTCACTGTTCCTCCAATGGCATTGGCCCCATACAATGCCGATCCTCCGCCCCGCATTACTTCCACCCGCTCGATCATTCCGGCCGGAATCTGCTCGATCCCATACACTCCATTCAAGGAACTGAACAGTGCCTTTCCATCTAGCAATAATTGTGTATAAGGACCGTCGAGACCATTGATACGCACTTGCTGAAAACCACAATTCTGGCAATTATTCTCTACCCGCAAGCCCGGTTGAAAACTGAGCCCCTGGGCCAGGCATACCGAATTGGTATTTTCGAATAATTTCGGAGTCATCACATTCACTACCACAGGAGCTTCCATTCGGTTGGTCTCGTTCCTATTAGCCGATACCACAACGGTTTCCAACTGAATGACGTCTTCTTCGACCTCAAAATTCAGTTCCTGCGTTTCCCCTTGCTTTAAAGTTATTTTTTTCTCAGCAGAACGATACCCCACACCATTTATTTTAATCACAAAATCGCCGACGGGAAGATTTTTCAAGAAATAATGTCCTGTTTCGTCGGTAGCCGTCCCGATCGTCGTACCCTTTAAAGTTACCGTTACAAAAGGAACATGTCCTCCGGTATTTTTATCGACGACATGTCCGGTCAGATTAGCATCTGTCTTTGTTTTTTTATCTGATAAACAATCGGCATATATAGCAGTCACCGACTGTATAAAAATCAGTAGAAATATATAATAACGCATTAGTAATAATTAAAAAATCAAATAATCCTGTTCAAGAAAACACAATAACAAATATCAGGTGCAACGTCAAAGCCACACCTATTACTTCTTTTTTAGAAGATATTTTTGTCTATCCGATCAACACAGGAGGTCCCCGAAGATAGGCTGGACGCAAAACGGCCAGGGAGACAATAAACGGAGAATGAGGAAAATAAAAGAAGTATGAATGTAAAATATTATCTGGTACTTCCGGAACGGAATAAAGTATAACATTCCAATCATTCGCCTGCGCAATCCAAGTCAGCGCCTGGACAGAATGCTGATGACCAGCAGCCCCCTCTTTCTGTTTAGCAGAAGAACCATGAAAATAATGCGAATGAACAATCGTCACTCCATTTATAATATGCGTATGCGTAAAAAAAGTAATATCGGCAAAATAGCTCAAAAAAAGAGCCAGGAAAAAAATACGTATACCAATATTCTTTTTACTTAGACGCATGCTTTTATCTCCGAATTAAACAAGATTACCTCTCATTTTCGATGGGCAAAGATAAAAAATCAGACAACTATATGCAATTTTACAGTATAATAGAATTATAAAAACCTGGCACCCGACCATCGATTAAAGCAGGTGAGAACATAAGTTTATGTTTCCGTGCAAAAGGACGGGTGTAAATATAACTACTTGCTGTACCAATTACCGCTCCGGCCACAACATCCCACCAATCGTGCTGTTTGACATACGTTCTTCCCCAACCGACATAAGCCGATAAAGCATAAATCGGAATTCCCCATTTCCATCCATACCGACGCTGAATAAAAGCCGCCCCTTGAAAAACGATCGAAGTATGGGAAAAGGGAAAAGCATGATGATCACTATGGTTGGGACGCTCTTTTTTGACAACATATTTCAAAGCATAGGTAACAGCCACATTGGTTGCACCCGAAAACACCAGCTGTTTCGTTCCGATATAATCTCCCGTTGCCAATGAACCCAAAAATCCAGCGACAGGAGTAACAAACATCAACACATCCGTAGAGGTCCCCACCGCCTTTTTCCCTTGCGCTCAAACTATTCCCTGCTCCAACTAAAGCCCTGCTTTATATATAAAAAGAGACCGAAATGTGTTATTTCCGGTCTCTTTTTATTGTAATCTGATTATCAGTTGAGCCAATTGCGAGACTTGAACTCGCGACCTACGCATTACGAATGCGTTGCTCTACCAGCTGAGCTAAATTGGCGTTTTAACGGGTGCAAAAGTAATATTTTTTTTCAAGAACCCAATGATCTTACAAAAAATTCTATGTCATTTTTAATTATTTATTTCCGATAATTGCCCGGCTCAACCAGTGTGGCATCCATATTTTCCCCGACAACGCGGAAATTTTGTTGCAGATTATTTCCGCTATCATCTGTCAGTGTAAGGCAATGGACGCCCTCTTGTAACCATAATTCCATTTGATGAATATGGCGAGTTGCTCCCAGGTAGCGATCATCGACATACCAATAGATTTGGGCAGCAGAAGAGCAGTGGACGGCCTCGAATACGACACGACCAGGTTTTCCTCCAAAATCCCGGGGTATAAAAACACGAATACCACGCTGCGGATAAATCATCTCCATCACTTCTTCGCCCAGCGGAGCACAATCCGGCCGGTAAGGCGGCAATTTCCGGTAATTGGTATGGGTGCGGCAATAATACCACTCTTGTACCGGGGGGAGAACAAACCAGGGTTTCATGTGTATTTTATGCACAGGTTCACAATCCGAAGTTACCCGCCATTGTTCCGTAATATCCAGCCCAACCAACCGGTGATACGGACATACAGCTGTCCGAAGACCGGCCTCACATACACGCACGGTATCGGTAATATCACAAAAACGGGAAGCCCGGCAACCACTTTTCCGGCAAACGACCACCTCTAGCATTTCCTCTATAGGTTCGTAAAAACCGGTACCCGCAGGCAGTAAAGCTGCCACTTCGAACATCACCGGGGCAGCAGCTCTTACTCCCACTAAGCCCGGACGACCTTCTCCATCTGCATTTCCAACCCAAACACCGATGACATATTCGGAATTCACCCCGACGGCCCAAGCATCACGAAAGCCGAAACTAGTTCCGGTTTTCCAGGACAAATTCATGACAGAAGCGAAATTTTTCCATCCTGATTCCATTTCCGGCCGTTCCACTTCTTCCAAGGCTTTTAATGTTTGCCAGATAGCTGAAGCCTTTAATTCTCCTCCAGACCGGCCCATCTGCCTTCTTCCTTTATCCGGAATCACTGGTTCTTCTTTCCACAGTTTCAAACGCCGGTATTCTCCGTCAAAATATTGTCCGTCGTTTTCCTGATAATGCCGTAAAACAGCAGCCATTCCTGCATATAAGTTACATATATCCCAAAGCGAAACTTCGGCACCACCTAAAATCAGGCTTAATCCGTAATGATCAGCTTGCCGGTTAAGGGAAGTTACCCCTAACTGCTTCAGATCGTCGTAAAAACGGGCATAAGTATAATCGCGGAGCATACGTACGAAGGGAATGTTCAAAGATTGTGTCAAGGCTTGGGAAGCGGGTACTGCTCCTTTGAAATCCCGACTGAAATTCGACGGTGCATAGCTCCCGAAACGCGAAGGGATATCCGCCACCAAGGTTTCCGGCAAAATGAAACCATTTTGCAACATCAAAGCATACAACACCGGTTTCAATATACTGCCCGAACTTCTCACAGAACGAATAATGTCAACATCGTTTCCCCGGCTCCCCGGACGAGGGGCACTGTTACCGACATAAGCGCGTACCTCTCCGGTCGGAATATGGGCGACTAATACAGAGAGATTGTATATATAATTATGACTCAATAAAGCTGCATGCCGGTTCACGATTTCATTCACCTGATTTTGTAAACGACTATCGATATAAGAATGGCAAACTTTACCTTTTTTTTCTTTAATGGCACGTGCCAGCAGGTGAGGAGCCACTGCAGGGGTATCGTATATATGTCCGGGTAAAGGTTCTGCCAAGGCCAGCATACAGGCATCTTCGGTTATCACTCCCTCCCGGTACATTTTCTGCAGCAATTTATCCCGCTTTTGTTTCAGTAGAGCATTATTTTTTCCAGGATAAATCAAAGCCGGGGCATTAGGCAAAACAGCTAACAAAGCTGCCTCCGCCCAGCTCAATTGTCCAGGAGGGCGATTGAAGTATTTTAAAGAAGCCGCCTGTAACCCGACAACATTTCCCCCGAAGGGTGCATGAGCGGCATACATTTCCAAAATTTCCCACTTGGAATAACTTTGCTCCAGCCGCAAGGTTAAGAAGATTTCTTTTATTTTTTCGACGAGGGTTCGTGGCGGATTTCCCCGGGCTAAGCGGATTACCTGCATCGACAAGGTACTTCCTCCACTGACAATCCGCCCGGCCCGGATATTTTGCATGAAGGCTCTGCACAAAGCCCACCAGTTTACCCCCCGATGGCAGGGATAAAGCCGGTCTTCGAAAGTCAGAAGCGCAGCCACATAACAAGTTGGCAGGCCACCCTCCATGCCGAATCTCATCTGTTCGTCGTCGGCCACTTTCAAACCGATAATACGATCGTGACGATCCAGTAAAACAGTAGAATAAGGTTCATCGAACAAAGGAGAAGGTAACATAATCCACCATAGACTTATTCCAATTCCTATCAGGATCGCTATTATGATTCGCTGCCGTTGCCCTTTTCCCATATTTTTTACAGATTTCAATCTGCAAATTACAAATTATTCTTCGATCTCCGCCCTGAAATTTTCAAAGATATTTTGTCAGCAGCTGCTCCGTTCTCTCCCAAAGTTGTAAACGGGCCATATCATCCTGCGCCATCTGTGGCATAGTCTTTCTACGTCTGTTTTTCCAAAAGCTTGCCGTAAAATGTCTTTTATATGCCTCATCTGCCAAAAACAAAGTGGTATCCGCACCCTGACGTGGAGAACGAATAAAAGGACGAAAAAAGAGATCAGCCAAAGGGTCGAACCAACGATGCATGGTAATCATATTAGTATTCACGACACCGGGATCGACAGCATTGACCCCTATTTCCATTTCCCGGCATCGTTCGGCCAGTTCGACGGTAAATAATAAAACGGCCAACTTCGCATTTCCATATATTCGGAAAAGAGCGTAATTCCGGGCATCTGCCTGAAAAAAATCGTTCTCTACTTTTCCCAATCGATAAGTGCAAGACGAAGTATTCACAATTGTTGCTCCTCGCTGCATGACGGGCAACAATAACCGGGTCAGTAAATAAGGCCCCATGTAGTTCACCTGGGTCATGGTTTCGAAACCATCTTCCGTTACAGAAAAATCCCGGCACATAATCCCGGCATTATTTACCAACAGTTGTACTTTTTCTCCGTCTTGTCTCATTCTCTCTGCGAAAGTGCGAACATGCTCAAAAGAAGTCAGATCCAGCGGCCATACCTCGATACAACGATTGCCGGACACCGCTATTATTTCCTGCCGGACATTTTCCGCCACATCGGTATTCCGGCAGGCCATGATCACCCGATGCCCTCTCCGGGCTAAGCCCAAAGTAATCTCTTTACCGATGCCGCCATTCGCTCCTGTAACGATATCCATAGCCGTATTTTATTGTAAAGGTAATAACCCACTCATGCGCATCCATGTCCTGATCCACCGGGCCGGTAATACCCGCGCCAAAGGTAAAAACAAATAGTTGATCCAACCTGGTACAACCCGGGCCCGACGCCGGAACATCGCTTTAATTCCTCTCCGGGCTAAACGCTCCGGCTTCATCATCACTCCCAAACGAACTGCCAGGCGTTGTAACTTTTTATCGAGGTGGTAAAGATCCGTAGCGATCGCTCCCGGACAAAGCGTTGTCACCCCGACCCCATATTCCCGCATCTCCGCCCGGAAAGCACGGGAAAAATTTTTGAGGTAACTTTTGGTTGCAGCATACAAAGCAATACCAGGGTAGGCTGTCCAGGCAGATAAAGACGACATGTTTAATATATACCCCTGTCCACGGCGTTTCATGTCTTCTCCGAACATCCGGCACAGAAGTGTCGTTGTCTGTACATGCAAAGTGAGCATTTTAGCTATGTGCGCTGCTGACTGTTGCAACACCTCACCGAAATAAAATATGCCTGCATTATTAATCAGTATATCGATTTGTAACTCTTCTTGCATGCAAAAATCATGTAACCGACAAGGAGCTTCCGCTTCGGCCAAATCCATATATAAAGGAATAACGTCGATCCGGTAATGTTGTTTCAACAAAACCGCTTTTTCCTGCAACCGGATCTCCTCGTTACTGACCATAAGCAAAGGATAACCTTTTTCCGCCAATACCCGGGCATATTCATAGCCGATCCCCGAACTGGCTCCCGTTATCAATGCCCATCCTCCTGTTTTCATATCAGTTTCTCCTACGTATTTCACGTTCTATTTCTTTCCGGATACAGACCGGCACCTCTTCCTGATGCCGATAACAAGCCATTTCCCGAGAATACATCCGGGCTATACAATAATTGAGATGATCGCATTGACACCGTTTTTCTTCTCCTCTCCGCAAGCGATCGACAAAATCGGGTTCATTCACCAAAGCCCGGGCCATAGCGACAAATTCGAATCCATGTTCCAGTACCTCCTCGATCTTTTCCCTGGATACCAGTCCACCTATATATACAAGGGGCAATTTCAAGGCTTTCCGAAACTTCAGTGCATCCGGAAGAAAATAAGCTTCTTCAAAAGGAGCTTTGGGGATCATCATACTGCCGAACATTCTTACCCCCCATTTCAGCCACCAACAGTTCATATAATAAGTCATCGAACGAATCGGCATTTCTCCCCGCATCACATACATCGGAGCTTTACTAACAAATCCGCCACTCAACACCAAAGCGTGAACTCCGGACTTTTCCAGTGCCCGTCCGACTTCCAGGGTTTCTTCCAATTCCATTCCTCCCTTAAATCCATCCCGCATATTCATTTTAACCAATACAGCCAAATCATCTCCCGCAGCTTCCATTACTTCATCCATCACCATTCGCATAAAACGCATCCGGTTTTCAAGCGATCCGCCGTATTCATCCCGGCGATGATTGGTATAAGGAGATAAAAACTGACTGATTAGATAGCCATGTCCTGCATGCACCTCTACTGCGTCAAATCCGCATTCTTTTACTAAGCGTACCGCCTGTCCAAAAGATTTCGCCATTTCCACCACTTCTTCCCTTCGCATTCCACGCACCAATGTCGGAGAATAAAGATTAAAACCACCAGAGGCCGAGATAGGCCGGCAACCGGCTTCACTCCGGTGCGACATATTCCCACAATGCCCGATTTGTATCGATGCCGCAGCTCCTTCACGGTGAATCCGGTCGGTGATACTACGCAATTCTGTTATTATTTCCGGACGTAACCATAGCTGATGGCGAAACGATAATCCGCTTTGTGTTACCGCAGCATAAGCCAGCGTAGTCATTCCTATTCCCCCAGCCGCTACAGCATGATGGTAATCGGAAAGCATCTTAGAAGGGGCATTCCCGGGACACATTCCTTCAAAGGCAGCAGCCCGGATGGTCCTATTGCGCAAAGTCAATGGACCGATTTTTTCTGAAGTGAAAAGTTTTGACTCCATATTCCTACTGTTATATAAGAGCGATCAATAAAGAAAAGGAAACACTCGCTTTCTTCCCGCCATTCTCTCCTTTCCGAAAAGATCCATATAATGATGATATACTTTATCTGCTCTCGGAACTAGATTCGCTATGGTCCACCATGCAAAAACCGCACCAGCCCACGACCAGGTCATCACGGCAAAACCGGTCCATTCCAGAATCTCTCCGAAATAATTAGCTGAAGTTACATAACGAAACATACCTTTCTCCGGAAGATAGTGTCCCTTATCTCCGGGTTTTCTCAAATTCCGGATAATCTGATCTGAATGAATATTGATGATCATTCCGGTAATAAAAAATATTACCCCGATAATAAACCGTAGATCGGTCAACCAATCTAGAGTATACAGTCCTTCCGGAGCCAGGTAAAAAATCCATTCTCCCTGCATGATACCGTTCAGAATATTGAAAAATATTCCCATTCCCATAATACCTAAAGGCATACGGCTTTTTCCTTTGATCAGCAAAGGGAATATAAACGAACGCTGAAAGTAATGAACTTCGAACAGCAGGAAAAATATCAAGGGCGCAATTTCCCATTTCCGCCCGGATCCCCACCAAAATCCCAACATCACCAGAAAAACGGGAGCTTCCATCAGCATCCACGCTATTTTATTATTTAAAGCGATACCCCATTTACGATCGAAAAATATACCGTAACCGGCTTTTACAAAATACAGGGCAATAAAAACAATGACAGCTATAATAGCCATTACCATTAAAAAACAGTCGAAGGTGTATTTTTCCATCTTTTAGCACTCTATAAAATCCGGATTTAAGTTCATCTTTATTTGAAGAGATTGTACCAGAATCCACACACTATTAAAATTCACAAAAAAATTACACGGAATTATTCTGAGAAGCCAGACAAGACCGAAACAATCCTTCTACCGCATCTTCTAATAAATCCAACACAATTTCAAAACCTTCTGGTCCTTCATAATAAGGATCTGGTACACTATTATAAAAAGTAGAACGCTGGCAAAAATCGATCATTCTAAAAATTTTTGCTTTTTCTGTTGCATTTACAGCTAAGCGTCTCAATTCTGTTATGTTTTGATCGTCCATGCCGACAATCAAATCGAATTCAGCAAAATCGGCAGAGGGATAAAAAGTCCGGGCCCGGCTATTCAGTTCATACCCTCTTTTAGCAGCGTGCCTCCGCATTCGTTCATCCGGGAGAGCTCCGGCATGCCCGCCATATAAACCTGCCGAATCGATAAAAAATTCTTTTTCTTTACCTTCCCGATACACGAGTGCTTTCATAATAGCCTCCGCTCCCGGCGAACGACAAATGTTTCCAAGGCACACAAACAAAATCTTCTTCATTTTTCTGTTGTTTGCTTAGCTGAACAAAGAATCCACGAATTCCTCTCGGTTAAATACCTGTAAATCCTCTATTTTTTCTCCGATACCGATATATTTCACCGGTATCTTAAACTGATCGGAGATTCCGATCACTACTCCTCCTTTAGCCGTTCCGTCTAATTTGGTAATGGCCAGGGCATTTACTTCTGTAGCCAACGTAAACTGGCGTGCCTGTTCATAAGCATTTTGTCCGGTAGACCCATCTAAGACAAGCAATACTTCATTAGGTGCATCCGGTAATACTTTCTTCATGACGTTCTTGATCTTCGTCAATTCGTTCATCAGATTGATTTTGTTGTGCAAACGACCAGCTGTGTCGATGATCACTACATCGGCCCCATCCGCTTTGGCTTTATTCAGCGTATCGTATGCCACAGAAGCCGGATCGGCTCCCATTGCCTGCTTGACGATGGGTACTCCCACACGCTCGGCCCAAATCACCAACTGATCGACAGCAGCAGCACGAAAAGTATCGGCAGCTCCTAAAACAACTTTCTTTCCAGCCTCCTTAAATTTATAAGCCAGCTTACCGATAGTCGTAGTTTTCCCAACCCCGTTTACTCCCACTACCATGACGACATAAGGCTGTCCATTAGCAGGAAGCTCGAACAGATCCGCCTCATTCACCGTATTTTCTTTCAACAAAGCTACGATTTCTTCTTTCAATACACGGTTCAATTCTTCCACCCCCATATATTTGTCCCGTTGTACCCTTTCTTCTATCCGTTCGATAATCCGGACCGTCGTTTCTACCCCAACATCGGAAGTAATCAGCACTTCTTCCAAATTATCCAATACTTCATCATCTACTTTGGATTTCCCAACTACCGCTCTTGCCAGCTTTTTAAAAACGCTTTCTTTGGTCTTTTCCAAACCTTTATTCAGGTTCTCTTTTTTTGCTTTTCCGAATAATCCGAACAATGCCATTTTAATCAAAAATAAGGTAAAAATTTCAAAGCCCTAAAATACAAATAATTTTAAAACAGGTGAAGATATATTTTGATAATTTTATGAAGTCAGTATTGTAAGATCATCATCCAAGTATTCCTCCCGGAATATTTCTATACATAACACAAAAATAGCTAATAAAACTGGACCAAAAATAACTCCCATGAAACCGAACAAAGATAAACCGATAAAGACTCCGAAAATAGTGATCAGCGGATGAGTATCTGCCATTTTTTTCTGTAACATGGAACGGATAAGATTATCGAGGTTTCCGACCACAATCAAGCTATAAATCGCTAATCCGATAGCCATTCCCCAATGTCCGGAAATACCGATATATAAGGCCAATGGAACCCAAACCAGTCCAACTCCCAAGATAGGGATAATCGTAGCAAAACAAGAAAGTATACCCCATAATAAAGCTTCGGGAGCTCCAAAAATCAAATAACCGAGATAAGCGGCTGCGCCTTGTATAATAGCTAACAGAGGCACACCGATAGCATTAGAGCGGATAACCATGCGTAGTTCATGGGTAACATCCCGTTTGTACTTCCGGCTGAACGGCATAATTTCCCGAATGTAATTTTCCATTTTTCTGCCACTTGTGAACATAAAATATAATACCAATAATAATACCAGCACATTGATGGTAAAGCTGGTAATACTACCCATCAGAAACTGCACAATTTTCGGAAGTAAAGAGATGAAATCATTAAGATTTCCTTCACTCATTATATCATATCCCGTCTTTTCCTGAATCACAGTGGCAATCCGTTGGACAGGCTCAAGCAAGGAAGCAGGATTCAAATTTACAGCCTGAGCTTTACTGATCAGTAACCAAACCACCAAACCGATAGGGATCAGAAAAAGAAGTAAGGATTCTATTAATAAAAGAATAGCTACAATACTTTTTCTCCAATGATGTTTTTCTGTCAGGTATAACATTTGCCCCCGCAAAAGCAGATAAAGGGTCGCCGCTCCCATTAATCCTCCCAAAAAAGGAGTGATCTTCAAAAAAATAATGACTCCTAATAGAAGGATAATAGCGATCAATGAATATTTCCAATACTGCATTTTAAAACAACTCATCTCGTTCCAAATCTAATCGTTATAAACGAATTAACGCAAGAAAAATCAAAATGTTCACACAAAGCGTTAAGAAAAGTATGCTCTAAAAGATGACAAATTTGTATAAAGCTATCAAATATATGCAGTACAAAACATTTATTTTCTCATTTCCAACAAGATACAACATATCTTGGCTAACTATCAGGTTTGAATAAGCGTAAAATCAAGAGCAAGAAACGACTTTAGCAGTCAATATTACGAACTTAAAATTCAATGTTATGTTTTATCATGTAAAAGAACTTCAATTCAATGCACGGGTATCGCAACCCGATCCACGCTTTGCACGTTTGCTGCTGGAACAATTCGGTGGCGGAAACGGAGAGCTAAAAGCCTCTATGCAATATTTCGTCCAGGCTTTTTGTTGCCGGGATCCTTATCCTGATAAATACGATATGTTAATGGATATCGCCACAGAGGAAATGGGACATTTGGAAATTGTAGGAGCTACACTTCAAATGTTGTTAGCAGGAGTGAACGGGGAACTGAAAAATGCAGCCGATCGTTTAGAAATCAGCAAGATGATGGAAGGAAAAGTAACAAAAGAAAACTTTATCCATCAGGCATTTTATAATCCTCAATTTTTGGTACTCTCCGGTGGAGCTCCTATGCTGACAGATAGCAATGGCAATCCCTGGTCGGCCACATATGTCAATGCCGACGGTGATCCCACTGTAGACTTCCGCTCGAATATAGCAGCCGAATCCAGAGCTAAAATCGTTTACGAATATCTGATGAAGTTCACCGACGACCCGGATGTG
The DNA here is from genome assembly GCA_021771575.1 of Bacteroides sp. Taxonomy (GTDB): domain Bacteria; phylum Bacteroidota; class Bacteroidia; order Bacteroidales; family Marinifilaceae; genus Odoribacter. The sequence goes on from JAETOX010000032.1 coordinate 17,347, forward strand.
CTGGCAACATTGAATTTCCTGATGACCAGAGAAGTAGCTCACTTCCAGCAGTTCGAAGCAGCTTTGCAAACTATTCAGCCTAATTTCCCGCCGGGAGTACTCCAAAGTGATCCCCGTTACAGTAATTTGTATTATAATTCTTCAGAAGGCGAAGACGCTAAAGGACCATGGAACGAAGGCCAAAGTACACAATTCCACGAAACCTGGCAATATATTGATAATCCGCGCCGGCATGTTGAATCAACCAATGGACTGACCGATCTGGAAGCCCAGGGAACCGACCGTACAGAAGAATCGGTAAAAAAAGCAGACAAAAAATTGAGCAAGGAAAGAAGCGAAGAAGTAAACTCCGCCACTCCCGACAGTAATCTTCAATGGAGCAATTACCCGCATTCAGCGCGGAAATGATGTATTAATGTGCCAATGTACTAATGTAATAATGTAACAATGATAGTTCATTTTCATCGGCACATTAGTACATTGGCACATTATCCTAACGTAGTTTGTTTAGGTTAAAATGAGGGCCTGCTTTTATCAGGAAGAATAGGGCAGAAACAATGGTTAGGAAAGCTCCTGACAAATAAGCATATTCGAATCCACCAAAAGCCTGAGCGATAACTCCCCCTCCCATCAAACCGATCCCGATTCCGACATCCCAGCTAGTCAGGTAAGTGGAAGTTGCTGTTCCGCGTTGACTATTTGATGCAAGGTTAACAAACAAGGTGTTGAAAGCCGGAAACATCGTACCGAACGCTATGCCCTGCAAAAAAGCAATCAGAAGGAATAAAAAAGAAGTAAAATGAGGATTCCAGAGCATTAGTTTCCCACAGGAAGCCAAAGCAAAAAAACTCATACAAGCCAGGTACATTCCTAAGGAAATCACCCATGTAATACGGCCTTTATCCACTTGTTTACCCGAAAAAATCCGGGATACAGCCAATCCTACCGCCATGCAAGTAAAATAAAGTCCCGAACTGACTTCAATCCCTATCTCCCCGGCATACATCGCTATATAACTCGTCGTCACCCCGTATGGAATAGAAAGCAACAAAAGCGAAAAACCGGCAGGTAATCCTTTCACCAGTAAAAAACGGTCTAACGAAATAGGTTCACGCTTTACCTGAGGTTTATGAGGAGTCTTTACCAAAGCAGCCATAACCAATCCTAAAGCACAGGAAAGCAAAGAACAGGAAAATATGACTTCATAAGAACAGGTGTTGTGCATAAACAAACCGGTCATTGGTCCAAAACTCATAGCGATGTTGTTGGCTAATCCATAATACCCCAGCCCTTCTCCTCTTCTCGACGATGGCAAGATATCGATCACAATTGTATTACCAGCTACCGATACCATACCGAAAGCAAAACCATGAACAATCCGCAAACAGATAAAAACAGCCAACAAACCGGTTAACATATATCCTCCAAAAATCACAGTAAAAACAAAATAAGCAAGCAGATATAAAGGTTTCCGGCTAAAAGTGTCCAGCATATACCCCGAAAAAGGACGAATACATAAACAAGCTATCGTATAACAGGAAAGAATAAATCCGATCATGGATTTTTCTGCCATAAACTGTTCTTTCAGGTAAAAAGGCAAAACAGGTAACAACAGATAAAAAGCAAAAAACAATAGAAAGTTGGCTGCTAATATATAGCAAAACGCCGGAGTAAAAAGTTTATCCTTAGTCATCAGATGAAATTACAAACCCAAACGACTGCAAAAATAAACATTAGTTAGCTAATTCTACCAGAAAAGAATCAGAGTTTTTCTGGTTTGCAATTTTTCTATTTCTTTGTAAATTGCGAACATTTATATTTCTTATAAAAATAAAATACAGGCAAACGATTTAATTACATTTATAAAGCATAAAGATAATGGATACTACAATTGTCAGAAATTCCTTCAGGGAAAAATTCGGAACTTCCGGAGTACTTTACTTTTCTCCCGGTCGTATCAACCTGATCGGCGAACATACCGATTACAACGGAGGATATGTACTTCCTGGTGCTATAGATAAAGGTATTTTGACTGAGATTACCCCCAATACCAGCGACCGGGTACGGGTTTATTCACTGGATTTAAACGATTATGTTGAATTCGGTCTGGATGAAAAAGACAAACCTTCAGCTTCATGGGCACATTATATTTTCGGAGTATGCCGGGAAATGATCAAACGGGGAGCCCGACCGCATGGCTTTGATGCCGTTTTCAGTGGCAACGTACCGCTAGGGGCGGGCTTATCCTCTTCGGCAGCTTTGGAAAGTACGTTTGCATTTGCCTTGAACGACTTGTTCGATTATGACTTCGATAAAAAAGAGTTGGTATTGATCGGGCAGAAAACAGAACATAATTATTGTGGTGTGAACTGCGGTATTATGGACCAATTCGCTTCCATTTTCGGCAAAGAAGGGAATTTGGTCCGTCTGGATTGCAGCACCATGGAATATGAATACATTCCTTTCAATCCACTGGGTTATAAACTGGTACTGGTAGACTCTGTCACGAAACATGAATTAGTAGATTCCCCCTATAATAAACGTCGCCAATCTTGTGAAAGAGCCGCTGCAGCTATTACAGTAAATCATCCTCATGTAAAACTGTTAGGGAACGCCGATCTGGAAATGCTCAAGGAAGTAAAAAAACTAATTTCCGAAGAAGACTATATGCGTGCCCAATATGCCATTCAGGAAAACACCAGGTTGATAAACACTTGTGAAGCGTTAAAACAAGGAGATTATCAGACGGTAGGCAGAAATTTATATGCCACTCATCATGGTATGAGTAAATTGTACGAAGTCAGTACAATCGAACTTGATTTTCTGAACGACACCGCCAAAGCATGCGGAGTCACTGGATCGCGTATGATGGGCGGAGGTTTCGGCGGATGTACCATCAATCTGGTAGCAGAAGACAAATATGACCTTTTCATCGATACCGCAATCAACCGATTTAAGGATAAATTCGGCAAAGAACCCAAAATCTATCCAGTAAAAATCAGCCAAGGAGCACGCCGATTAAATGAATAAAACTCAGGAACAGAAAAGTCCAGCAGTTGCGATATATGGTATATATACTACTTTATGGATGTTTTCCTTTCATTTATCCGAACTGTTTCTGGTTCAGAGCGTAATATTTTCCTTTCAGGCGAATCAGTTCTTCATGATTACCCCGTTCTATGATTTGACCATGCTCGAGCACCAGAATCAAATCGGCATTACGGACAGTAGAAAGTCGGTGAGCGATAATCAGGCTAGTTCGTCCCTGCATCAATTGATCCAGTCCTTGTTGGATCAGGATTTCACTCCGAGTGTCGATATTACTGGTTGCTTCGTCCAGTAATAAGATCGCAGGATCCGCTATGGCAGCCCGGGCTATATTCAATAATTGCCGTTGTCCTTGGCTCAGGTTAGCACCATCATTTCCGAGCAAAGTGTCGTACCCATGCGGTAAACGCTGGATAAAAGAATGAGCGGCCGTCAGGCGTGCCGCCTGTTCTACTTCTTCGTCAGTCGCATCCAAGCGTCCGAAACGAATATTCTCCCTGACCGTATCGGTAAATAAATGAGTATCCTGCAAGACAATTGCCATCGATTTACGTAAACTCTTCCGGGTGACTTTTTCAATGGGATGACCGTCTATCGTTATTACTCCCCAACGAATGTCAAAAAAGCGAGGCAACATATTGAGAATCGTCGTTTTACCAGCGCCAGTAGCTCCTACCAATGCAATCTTACACCCTGCAGTAGCCTGAAAAGAAATCCCTTTTAAAATCATCTTCTCCGGCCGATAAGCAAACCACACATCCTGCATAGTTACTTCTCCCTTTACGTTTTCCAATACTATCACTTCTGGAGCATCGGCCGGTTCCGACGGTTCATCAATCACTTCGAAAATACGTTCTGCTCCCGCCAAAGCAGCTTGTATACTATTATAAAGGCTGGCCAACTCATTGATCGGCCGGCCGAACTGACGGGAATATTGTAAGAAAGCTGCCAGTCCTCCAACATCAAAACCCCGGAAAACAGCCAATAAAGCACCGACAACTGTAATTAATACATAATTCAGAGTATTCAGATTTTGCATCAACGGCATCATCAAACCGGAATAAAACTGAGCCTTGCGTGATTTTTCGTTCAAATCCCTATTGAACACCTCAAAATCCTCTTCCACCTTTCGTTCATGCCCAAAAACTTTGACCACTTTCTGTCCACTGACCATTTCTTCAATGTAACCATTGATCTTTCCGAGAGAAGTTTGCTGAGCTTTAAAATAAATCCGGCTTTTCCTGACAATCCCCTTAGCACAGAGAAACATCAGCGGCACCATAATCAAGGTAACTAAGGTGAGCATAGGGCTGATGACCAACATCAGGCAAATAATACCGGTTATAGTAAGAGCGCTCGACAACATCTCCGACAAACTATCTGTCAAGGCATCACTGATACGATCAATATCATTCGTATAACGACTCATCAAATCCCCATGCTGATGAGTGTCGAAATACTTTACAGGTAAATATTCCATTTTCCGGAATAAATCAGCACGCATACGAGCCACTGTACGTTGTCCGATTTTATTCAATAAAATATATTCTATATACACAGCAGCTACCCCCATGAGATAAATGCCAAGTAACCAAAATAAACTCCGTACCAAACCGGAAAAATCCCCGGGAATAATATAATGGTTAATAATCGGACGCAACATATACGAACCGGCCAAATTAGCGGTGATACTTATCACTATCAATATGCCGATCAACATCAACAAGAGCTTATCACACACGACATAGGAGATCAACCGGAAAAAAACTTTTTTTTCGGCCCGAGGCTCCTCCTGATATTTAAGATGCTTTCCATATGCCATGTCAGTCCAGTATTTGTTGTGAATTAAAGATTTCCTGGTAAACCATAGAGGTATTCATCAGTTCTTTTGGTGTACCGATAGCCTTGACCTCCCCATTATCCAAAACAATTACCCGGTGAACCGATTGCATCGTATGTACCCGTTGTGTAATGATCAAAACAGTGGTATCCTGCAATATCTGATTGAGGTTATTCCGAATTTTAAGTTCCGTATCGGAATCCACTGCACTTGTACTATCGTCCAATATAAGTATTTTGGGTTTCCTCAACAAAGCTCGGGCTATACAAAGCCGCTGTTTCTGTCCCCCGGAAAGATTAATCCCTCCACGTCCCAGCAATGTATTGTATCCTTCCGCCAGAGAACAGATGAAGTCGTGCGCTTCAGCCAACCGGGCCGCTTCTTCGATTTCAGCCATCGAAGCATCGGATTTTCCCCAACGCAGGTTATCGGCAATGGTACCCGTAAACAATATATTTTGCTGCAAAACCATCCCGATGCCCTGACGTAATTCTTCCAATCGATATTCCTTTACCGGAATACCGTCGATCCGGATTTCGCCCCACGTCACATCATACAAACGAGGGATAAGCTGCACCAAAGAAGTTTTGGCCGCTCCGGTTGCTCCAACCAAAGCAACAATCTCACCGGGAAAAATCCTGAAATTGATATCGTGTAAAACATCTGTCTCTCCTTCTGCATACCGGAAAGCAACCTGTTCAAAAACGATCTCCCCCTTTCGAACGCGATGGCATCCGAAAGGCCTTTGCGGAGCATCGGTCAGGGAGGGGTGAGAATATAATACTTCCAGGACCCGACGGGAAGAAGCCGAAGCCCGGGCCGTAGCCATGATAAACATTGAAAGCAGCATCAAAGCCATTAACACCTGAGCCAGGTAGTTGACAAAAGAGATCAACTCTCCTACCTGCAAGTCACCTATTATCACCTTACCTCCTCCTACCCAAAGGATAGCAATGATGGATAAATTCATAACCAACTGCATTGCCGGAAAAATAGATACAATAATATTGGAAGCACGGATCACGATATCCCTCAATTCTTCACTACTACGAACGAATTTACGTGTTTCAAAATCTTCCCTCACAAAAGATTTGACTATCCGAATATTGATCAGATTTTCCCGGACCACCTCGTTCAGTTGATCGATTTTTTGCTGCACCCGAAGGAAATAAGGAAAGCCGTTACGGAGTATGATAAAAATTCCTATCCCCAAAACCGGGATCGCAGCCATCAAAGTTAAAGCAAGCTGAGTATTAATCCGAACGACAAAAAATACAGCCATTACCAACATTAAAGGCGAACGTAACATCATACGCATCGACATCAAAACGACTTGCTGAATATGCGAAATATCGTTTGTTAAACGAGTGATCAGCGAAGCCGGATTGAAACGATCGATATCCAGAAATGACAAACGCTGGATTTTATCGAACAATACCGACCGCAGATCAGTACCAAACCCGGTAGAAGCGCGGGAAGCTACCCATACATTTAGTACACTGAATCCTAAACCCGCAAGAGAAATCAGTACCATAACCAGTCCTCTTTCCGCAATGACCGACAAATCTCGTTGCATCACACCATTATCTACGATATCGGCCATAAAAAAAGGTTGTATGGTTTCGCACAACACAGTAATCAACACCAGTAGCGGACAAACTGCCAGGCTAATCTTATACTGCTTCAATATCTGCCAATATTTTATCATTCTGATTAAGATTTACAAACTAATGACCGTACTTTTCTCTTGAAAGGCAATCATTCATTTTTACGGATAAACGGGCGATACGTTCGAATTCGTTTCCTTTTATCCTCTCCCATACAGCTATTCTACAGAGAACAAAACCACAAAAAATATTGCTTTTTAAGATTAAGTGGAACAGAAAACTAAAACAAAAATCAGTATTTCCGACCAATAGTTTACAAAACACTCTTTATAAATTCGTACTTGCTTGTTGACTCTATACATAAATTAATCCGGAGATCTTTTTGCAAATTAAAGAATAAGACGTATCTTTGCGGCGTTTAAACGATATTAATCAAACTAAAGAATTAAAAACCATGTATTTAACAGCTGAAAAGAAAGAAGAGCTTTTTACAAAATACGGAAAGTCTAATAAAGATACTGGTTCTGCAGAATCCCAGATAGCTTTATTTTCCTACCGTATCAATCACTTAACTGAGCATATGAAGAAGAATCATAAGGATTTTGGAACTCAGCGCTCATTGATCAAATTAGTCGGCAAACGCCGTGCTTTATTAGACTATCTGAAAGAACGCGACATTGAAAGATATCGTTCTATCATTAAAGAATTGAACATACGTAAATAATTATACGTTTTCCTAAGCCCGGTAAAACCGGGCTTATTTCTATATTCCTCCCCTCTCTCCCCTCCCAAAAAGAATTCCGTTAAAATTAGTTTTATTTTAACCGTTAAAAAGATGAATGTTATTGAAAAAAGTATTACTCTGGCAGACGGAAGAGTAATCACCTTGGAAACAGGTAAACTGGCCAAACAAGCCGACGGTGCTGTTATGGTAAAAATGGGCAACACCATGTTGTTGGCTACTGTCGTATCGGCACAGGAAGCTGGTCCGGATGTCGATTTTATGCCATTGTCGGTAGACTATAAGGAAAAATTTGCTTCCGTAGGACGTTTCCCCGGAGGTTTTACGCGGAGAGAAGGAAAATCTTCCGATTATGAAATATTGGTATCCCGTTTGGTAGATCGGGCTCTGCGTCCTCTTTTCCCCGATGATTATCATGCAGAAACTTTCGTACAGGTTACTTTATATTCTGCCGACGAAGAATCCATGCCGGATTCTCTGGCGGGCCTGGCAGCTTCAGCAGCCATTGCTGTCAGCGATATTCCTTTCCACGGTCCGATTTCTGAAGTAAGAGTAGCCCGGATCGACGGTGAATTTGTTATCAATCCGACAGCTTCTGCTTTGAAAAATGCCGACATCGATATTATGGTCGGAGCGACCTATGAGAATATCATGATGGTAGAAGGCGAAATGAACGAAGTATCCGAAAAAGAGATGCTGGACGCCATTAAATTCGCTCATGTAGCTATCAAAGAGCAATGTCTTGTACAACAGGAACTGGCAGCAGCCATAGGTAAGGAAAAACGAGTATATTGCCATGAAGTGAACGACGAAGAACTACGCAAAGATATTTGGGACAAATGTTATCAGAAAGCTTATGATGTAGCTCGTCAATGCAACGCCAATAAACATTTACGAGGAGAACTACTCGACAATGTACGTGCAGAATACCTGGCAACCTTGAGTGAAGAAGATCAGGAAACCAAAAAGAACCTGGTTGCCCGTTATTATCACAACGTAGAAAAAGAAGCGATGCGCCGGATGATTCTGGACGAAGGAGTACGCTTGGACGGACGTACCACCGAACAAATCCGCCCGATCTGGTGTGAAGTAGGGTATTTGCCCGGCCCTCACGGTTCTTCTATTTTTACCCGCGGAGAAACTCAATCCTTGTCAACCGTTACCCTAGGCACCAAGTTAGACGAAAAAATTATAGACGAAGCTACTATCCAAGGTAAAGACAGATTTTTATTACATTATAATTTCCCGCCTTTCTCTACTGGCGAAGCCAAAGCTTCCCGTGGCGTAGGACGTCGGGAGATCGGTCATGGAAACCTGGCTTTACGAGCTTTGAAGCCCATGATCCCCACAGATTTCCCTTATACCATCCGCGTTGTTTCCGATATTCTGGAATCCAATGGTTCTTCTTCTATGGCTACTGTATGTGCCGGAACATTGGCCCTAATGGATGCAGGTGTACCGATGAAAAAACCGGTAACCGGTATTGCCATGGGATTGATAACCGATAAGGGATGTGCCAAATATGCCGTGTTGTCGGATATTTTAGGAGACGAAGATCATCTGGGTGATATGGACTTTAAAGTAACCGGAACACGTGATGGTATTACAGCCACTCAGATGGATATCAAAGTAGACGGCTTGTCGTACGAGATCATGGAACAGGCTTTAGAACAGGCCAAACGGGGACGCATGCACATCATGGACATCATTACCGAAACTATGCCAGCTCCACGCGCAGACCTAAAACCACATGCTCCGCGTATTGTTACGATCATGATCGACAAAGACCAAATCGGTGCCTTGATTGGCCCTGGAGGAAAAATCATCCAGGATATTCAGGAGAAATCAGGTACAACGATCAATATCGAAGAAGTGGGTAATAAAGGTGTCGTAGACGTAGCTGCAACTAATAAAGAGTCTATTGATCTCGCAATGGCCCGTATCCGTGCTATCGTAGCTAAACCGGAAGTAGGCGAAATATATGATGGTATCGTAAAATCCATTATGCCTTTCGGTGCTTTCATCGAAATATTACCAGGAAAAGACGGTCTGCTTCATGTCTCCGAAATCGACTACAAACGTATCGAAAAAGTAGAAGATGTATTGAAGGAAGGCGATCACATTC
>JAETOX010000033.1 GCA_021771575.1 Bacteroides sp.
CTTGTAGTTCCCGGAAAAATAATTCCCGGCCCCCGATCCCAGCGAAGGCATCCGGAATACGCCCCAGGCAAGGTATCTACCCGGTAAATAATCACCCACACTATTTTTGGGGATAAACATAAATCCGTTATCGTTATTATTATCCGTTGAGTCCGGTTGTAAGGTAAATGTGGACTGGAATTTAAAAGCGATAAAAGCGCAATTTTCTGGCATTTCGAAAATTCCTTTCCAAAGATCTCCTTCCTGCTTTAATTGTACATCGCCCATCTCCCAGTGATAAAAATTATACATATAAACAATCCCTACCAAACCGGACCTGCCTTCTAACGGTCCTCCTTCCGGATTATACGTCAATTCCAAACTCCGTCCGGCCACGGGTACTTCCGGATTTAAGGCCAAACGGGACTCTTTTTGCTGGCCTAAGGCCATGTTAACCATGACCAGGCAAGCAATAAGGATATAAATAAATGTCTTTTTCATATACGCTACAAACTATTATCTTTACAATGACCTATTCAAAGGTGGTATTGCCCATTTTCCGGAGGTCGATACCAAATTCTTTCTTATAGTAAGAGATTAAAATATTCCATTTTTTCCGGATTAACTCGTATTCCGGGTTATCCAGGAACCAGGCAACTTCCTCATCTGTTTTTTCCCGCAGGTTATACAAAAAAGATTTCAGGTCATTTTCTTTAGCCTGGGTCCATGCATAATCTCCCCAGAACCATTCTTCCGGTATTCCATTATAATAGGATGAAGGCAGGAATCCTCTTTTCCGGTAAGCCTCCAGGGCTTCCTCCCCGAGATATGGAAGTGTAGGAACAGTACCATAGTCTGTATCTTTATAAAACTCATCCGGAACAACCAATAATCCTTGGGCAATATAATAGTCCCACATTGCCCCCAATAGTTCGTTTTTCCTTGCTTTTTTGGTGACGGCATCCATTGCAGCCAGATCTTTGTTCATCCCCCCAATAATGAGCGCATTACCATTCACGCGATAATTATAAAAGGTTTTACCCCAACCGCGATCCCAATAAATGGAGTCAGCCAGAAAGACCCGGTAAGGTATTCCCCCTTTTTTCAAAAATTCTTCCGGAAAAAACCGGAGCCAAATATCATAGATATAATCGAGCATGTCATCCACATGGCGGGATTCTCCCATAATCGCCCGATAGGTTTGGGCAGCCCCTCCAGCTGCCGTCTGTGTCCAAAAAGCATCTTTTTCCGTGTAATTGTAAAGCACGTAAGAGGAATAGGTTTCGAATATTTGCAGAATCCGATCGTTTGCTTCTTTCGAAGCGTCTCCCTGCGGTAGCACATAATCCGGCAATATTTCGTCCGGCGCACCGATTTTCGTGTCATCGCTACAAGAAATACATACGGCCCAAAGGCAAGCTATAGCTAATAATATATTTTTCATGGTTTTCTATTTTACGTTTATTTAATCTCACCTTGCCTGGCTCCCATTTCCCGTGACGGATTCTGGACAAGGGCCCTGTTTTGTAATATAACACTGTTAGGTAACGGTATCGTATACATGGGGTCGCCCTGTTGTAGTACATATTCGTACATCGCACCCCCTTTTTCAGCTTTATAAGTGTGTTTGATTTCCGGCATCCCCTGACGGCGTAAATCAAACCAACGATGGCCTTCAAAACAAAGTTCTTTCCGGCGTTCCAACCGGATCTCATCCAAAAGGACCTGACCACTGAGATTTATATCTGTGTAACCGTTTACGCGGGTTTTCCGGAATGCATTCAATTCGGACAACGCCAGCTCCTCCGCGCCGGAAAGGGCATAAGCTTCCATCCGATTCAAAAATGCTTCTGCCGAACGGACAGATTGTCCTAATTCCCAACTCCCCATTGTTTTTTTCAGGTATACAGTATTCGACTCATCTGTAATGTAAAGCGCATAAGCCAAAAAACGTTGGTCGTTCGCCTGGTCCCACAAAATCCGGAAAGCAGGCGCTGTTCCCGGTTGGTATTCCCAATGATTCGCAACCACACTCGGTCCGAAACACCATTCAACCTCAGGATTATTGTAAGAAACCGGTACATAACCGTTATCTGTCAAGATAGCATCCAGATTATTTACCATATTCAATAGCTCAATTCCTTGCTTTTCAGCTTTCCCCACTTCGGCAATACATTCTTTATAATTTTCCATGTACAGATAAACCCGGGAAAGCAGGATATGAATAGCCGGCTGATTAATCCGAAAATTCTTACGCATAATCGGAAGAGGGTCAAGCAAGCGGGCAGCTTCCAACAAATCTTTCAGAATTACCTCTTCATAAATATACCCCACTGTGGAACGTTCGATGTGTTTTGCCGTCAAATCGGAAATCAACCGGACCGGAACCCCTAAAGCCTCTTTATTATAATTATAGGGTTCCCCATAAATATTCACCAACTGAAAATACAATAAAGCCCTTACGGCAAGAGCTTCAGCTTTAATCCGATCCCGTTCATCCTGCGTTCCTATAGCTTCATCGATATAATCCAGCACAGCGTTACATCCCAATATTTTTGAATAGAACTGGGCATACGTGGTAGAACTTGCCGTTTCATTGATTTCACTACCATAACCATCATAATCGGCAAGAGTCGGTTGCCATGAATAGATGGGGAACTGAGTTACAGCATTTGCAGTTTCCACAGTTCCTTCCGGATCCCACGGACTCGCATAAGTCAAAAAATGAGCACAATCATCATCCATTAAGGATAAGAAAGAAAAGTCCGGAGCCAACTCATCGGGATACCCCGTACCCAGCAATAATTCTGAAAAGTCAGATGTTGTTTTCGGAATTACCTCACTTTGGGATTCTTCTTCTAAAAAATTTCTACAAGAACCCAATATCAACAATCCCACGATAGCTCCTAAAATAAATATCTTGTTTTTCATCATATCAACAATTATCCGTTCAACTAAAAATTAAGAGTCAACGAGCAAGAAACCGTCCGGCGAGCAGGCCAATTGGCTGTTTCAGGGTCACGTCCTTCCCATGCCTTATCAAAAGAGATAAAAAAAGGATTGGAAAGACTAGCGTTCACAGATGCCTGCCTGATCCCCATCTTATTTACCCAAGCATCAGGCAAATCGTATTGTAAAGAAATTTGCCGGCACCGGATAAAATCAGTGTTTGCCACCCTTAGGTCCGATTGGTTATACATCGCATAAGGACTCATTGCAACATACCCTTCAACCGGCAACTGAATGTTTATTTCATTCGGATTTCCGGCAGGGATAGAAGGAATATTCGTGATCTTTTCGTCTCCCGGTTTACGCCAACGTTTAAACAAATAGCGGGGTGCATTTTGTTCTGGTCTCGGAGCTCCCGCCGTAGCAAAGAAATTCGGAAGAAGTGCCTGAGCACCGAATGACATGGCAAAACTAGCACGCAAATACAATCTTTTGTATCGTAACAAGGCATTAAGCCCTCCGGAGAGATCCGGCTCCAAGCAACCTATTTTCACCAAATAATCCAAATCATTCTCCGTAACATCTATATCCATATTTTTGAATGTCGGTCTTCCGTTCGCCGGGTCCAGCCCGTTAAATGCAAATCCATAAAAAGTTCCATACTTTTCTCCACTAACAATCGCAGTCCCGTTAAGATAGTCATTCCTGGTATTTTCCCGTTGATTATTCCGAATTATATTTTTCACCTTACTTGTGTTGAAAGAAAGAGACCAAGTGAAATCTTTCGTTTTAACCGGAGTAACACTGACAGCCAATTCATAACCACTGTTTTTCATCGTCGTTCCATCAACATAAGCATTGGCAACACCATTTTCAATAGGAACTTCCCGGGAAGCCAATACATGGCTGACCTTATTATACCAGCTGAAACCGGCACTCATTCTTCCTTGGAAAAAGGAAAAATCGACTCCCAAATTCCAATCTTCTGTCTTCTCCCAACCGAGATCAGGATAAGGCAACGACGCCATTTTCAGAATGTACTGCTGGAAATATTTATTCAATCCGCCATCCTTCGCAATCAAATAAGGAGAAACCGACTCCACCGCATTTCCTCGCCAACCATAAGAAAACGAAATATCAAACATATCATACCATGAAGAGGCCCAAGCCATATACGGTTCGTTACCAATCCGCCATTTTGCCCCGATCGATAAACTAGGATTAAATTTTTTATTCTCATCCTGACCGAAACGATTGGAAGCATCCAGACGGGCATTGAAATTCATGATATAGCGTTCTTTATAACCGTACACGGCGGTAAAATACTCACTGACTGTGTTATTTTTCGTCGTCGTAATCGTAGTCCCCGACCGCATTTCATCATGAAGGTCCCTCGGATTCTTATGTAACCCGTTCGCTGCCGTTATTTCTACCGGAACCGTGGCAAACTTCTCTCCCCGGTAGTAAAGGTAACCGTAGCGCAGGCCCGCATTTCCTTCCTGAGCCACAGAATTGATTTGAAATCCCAAATTCAGCGTCAGGCGATGATTTTCATTAAACATTTTGTTATACACTAAACTACTTCTAAAAGAATAGTTTTTCGTCTGGGCATACTCCGATTGCAATAATCCTCCGAACGGCAGGACACTGGCATGCTGTTCCGCCGAATTAGGCAAGATCTCTCCCAGCTCGTAACCGCGGACCTGGGCTATGTAATGCGTGTTTTCCGTAGCCCACGATTTAATTTTATTCGTAGCAATAGCATAAGATGCTGTTGTTTGGAATTCAAGGTCTTCCAACAAATTCAACCGCAAATTTAAAGCTGCCTGCAAATTCGTTCCATCCGTTTCCGTTCCGGAATTATCCCGTTCGTTCAATATATTATAATTATATGAGAACTTATTGGGGATAGAAAAACTTGTTGCCCCGGCTTTTTCGTAATAATACAGGGTCCCGTCTTCATGATAAGCAGGAATATCGCGGGCTATATTCATCGCATATTCGTAAGGATTTACCCCAAACGCAAAATCTTCCGTTTCCCGGTAACTGCCGTTTAATTGCAAATCAACGATCAACCGTTTATCCAAGCGGAAAGTGTTATTGGAACTAGCCGTCAAAGTGGTCATACCATTTCCTTTTGCCTCACCCCGGGTAGTGTTGATACCCACGGAAAAACGACTGGAAACTTTTTCTCCCTGAGCGGAGATACTGACATTATGAGCATGACTAAAACTATTCCGGAACAAAATATCAAACCAATCCGTATTCATCTTCTCCATTTTCCGATACTCCCATTCAAATTGCTGCCAGGTAATTTCTTTCTTTTGCAATTTCTGAATCAAACCAGCATAACCGATTGGCAAAATATTCTGATTATAACTATCCCGGTCTTCCCACAATTGTTGGGAAAATCGCATGTGTTCCTGGGAATTCATCATATCATACATGCGATAAACTGGCTTCATTCCCACACTAAAATTACCACTGTACGAGATATTCAAACCGTCCCCTTTCGCTTTTTTAGTGGTAATAATGATAACCCCGTTAGTTGCTTTTGTTCCGTAAATTGCCGTAGCAGAAGCATCTTTCAACACGGTAATTGTTTCTATATCTGCTGGATTAAGCCATGAAATCGCATTACTGGCCGTTTCCCGTAATCCATCCATTTCGGAAGAGAGAGGACTTGCATCGTCCGGAATCGGAAGAGGATCAGATTGAATCACACCATCCACAACCCAAAGCGGCTCCTGATTTCCCAACAAGGTAGATGTTCCACGGATACGAATCTTTGGAGAACCACCCACTTTCCCAGTTTTGTTTATAACAGCCATCCCCGGAACCCATCCCTGCAACATCTGATCTATAGTAGCCTCACCGGCCACCTGTATGTCCTCTGCCCGTATTTGTGTCACAGCCCCGACATAACTACCGCGATCGATAGTGGCATAACCGGTAATGATTACATCATCCAAAGTTTCCAAATTTTCCTGCATAACCACATTAATTGTGTCTTTTCCGGCATATACCACCTCTTGGGTTTTCATTCCGACAAAAGAGAAAAGCAAGGACAACTTGTCTATCTTGGGAAGGTTCAAGGCGTATCGCCCGTTCTCGTCAGTCGCCGTACCGATGGTTAAATTTTTAACAATCACGGTTACTCCCAGTAACGGAAGCTTTTTATTATCTGTTACCTGACCGACAATCCGAACATTTTTCTTACCCTCATCATTTTCTACCTCATCCTTAGGCATAATCATGATAAGATCATTTTTAAACTTAAAAGTTAAATCTGTATTTTTTAAAATACGATTCAACACCTCTTCCACAGTTTCATTCTCCACCCGCAACGATAATTTATCCAGTTGTTTCGTTTGTTCCGGATTATAAAGGAAACACCAATTCGTCTGTTTTTGAATTTCATCCAATAAAACTTTTATAGACGCATTCTTCAGATCAAGACTAACCCGCTCTTGTTGAGCAAACGAACTAGCTGAAAGTGTGAATGTGAAAACACAAATAAACAAGAGACACAATTTCGTAAGTATCAAAAGTTTTTTCACAGCCCCTCGATAAAATTGATGACATGATTTGTTTTTTTTCATACATTTGCAAATTAGAACAGTTAAACCTTCAATAGACCACTCTCCAACAGTGACCTATTGATCTCATTAAAGTTCAACGGGAAGGCTCCAACCCTTTCCGTTTTTTATTTAGATACTATTATAGTTTTTCCGTTTATCCTAAAGGTTACTCCAACAACATCTGTAATCGCATCCAGAATTTCAGATATACTATTATACCGTTTCATATACCCTGTAAATACCAATTGTTTAGCAGCCTCAGACTGAAAAAACACGTCAACATCATACCAAAGTGAAAGCGTACTTAGAATCTGTTCCAGACTCTCGTTCTCAAAGGCAAAATACCCATCTTTCCAAACCACATACTGTCGTACATCTACCTCTTTTACCTCGAATGCCCCTACTTCTCGATCAAAACTTGCCAATTCACCCGGTTTCATCGTGATCTCCTCCGTCATCCCGCTTTTTTTGATTCCTACTTTACCGTCAACCAACACAGTGTGAACTTTCCCCAGTTGATGCGTATTCACGTTAAACTTCGTCCCATATACACAAATCTGCACTTCTTCTGCCATCACACAAAATAGCCGATTCGAATCCTCTGTCACCTCAAAATAAGCCTCTCCCGACAAATAAACCTTTCGTTCCTTTTCATCAAAGCGCACCGGATACTTCAATTCCGAAGCAGAATTCAAATAGACATTTGTCCCATCCGATAATTTTAACCGGAATTCTCCTCCACAGGGAATCTTTAACGTGTTCATGGCTAACGCTACTTCTTGCATTGGAGCCACTAAAGAATCATATTCCAAATTAGCTCCTCCTTGTTTGATTATCACTCCTTTCTCCACTTCTATTTCCCGCAGCTCCTGAACACCATTCAACTCATGAACAGTTTGATCCGCTGTGATCAATACAGCCCGCGGCCCCCCGGGAGTAATTTTCATTACACGTTCAGAAATCATCGGATGCGTGTCTTTTTCTTGATTTAAAAACCAAAAGCCTGCCACAACAATCAAGGGCAACACAATTACCGCCGCGTATGTTAAAATTCTCCTGACATAGACTTGCCTTTTCCTTACTCGTGCGGTGATTTTAAATTTCTGCCAAGCCACCTCGTCATTCAACGAGCGGAAAAGAAAACTTTCAGAAGAAATACGAATTTCTTTTTTGATTTTCTCAAAAAGTTCCTGATGCTCTTCCGAATCATGTAACCATGCCTCCAGTTCTTCCTGTTCCTGCTCGGAAAGCTCTCCTGTCAAATAATATCGTATTAACTGGGCAATATTTTCATCGTATAGACCCATGATGTATTCTTTATCTTACATCATATACAAGAAAGAGATCAAAAAGTAGCAAACAAAGATCAATTATTTTTCAAAAAAAATTACGCCTCATAGATATAGAGGTATAAAAGGAAGAGATTTCCCATTTTCTCTTTTAGGATATGGATCGCATTTTGCTTGTGAGACTTCACAGTTAACACAGAAATTCCCAGTATTTCAGCTATCTCATCATTCTTTTTTCCTTCCAAATGCAACTCAAAAACTCTCTGACACTTTTCCGGCAACTCCCGGACTGCCATATATAATTCCCGATAGATTTCTTCCTGCATCAGGTTATAATCCTCCTCAATCTCCTTTTCTGTCGTCTTCACGTAAGAGGCATATTTACCCTCCACTTGTTTATGTCTCAAATAATTAGTACACTTATTCTGCACCAATTCATATAAAAAAGCTTTTAATCCCTGATAAGAATTGAACGTTTTTCTATTTTCCCAAATAGTAAGGAAAGTCTCTTGTACAATATCTTCCGCCACATCCAACTGCTCAATCCTCCGCATGGCAAACAACACGAGATAACTCCGGAATCTCGTGAACAACTCATGAAAAGCAGCCTCCTCCTTTACATTTATATGATGAACAAAATCTTGCTCTGTACCATTCATTCTCACTCCCATAGGATTTTTGACAAAGATAGGATTTCGGGAATAAATAAAAAAATCCTGCTGTCTATTCAAAAAGAAATTAAAGGGACGGATTTTTTCAAAAAAACTGCTTTCCTCTATCTATTTTTGTTCTTTGGGGTAGTATATATCATGCATGTAGACCACCCAACCTCGTTTTTTCAAACCAAACGTATCGTTTTATCCTCTACCCAACGGTAAAAAGCAAACGGGTAATGCGGCCAAAGGCCCATTTTACGACGTTTTTACTCGTTACAGGATTCTATCAGCAGATATAAAAAAACGGCCAGAAGACTCCAAAAGCCACCTGACCGTCCATACGATTAAAGCAAATCAAACCTGTTGCAAAGCTACATTAAACGCCCGCTTAAATGCTAAATACGCTTCGTTTTAATCTCCTCTATCCAACCCCATGCCTCTACCTGCCGAATTATCATTCCCCCGCACCATCCGTTTCATCAATTTCATCCCCTCTTCTTCCCTTTCTTCTTCTCTCCGAAACGTCCCCGGCTGCTACCGTCGCTCCGCCGGTTTTCAGACCGCCATTTATTATTCGCCGTAGCGTTACGTTTTCCACCCCCATATTCTCGTCGTCCGCCCCGTTCGGAGTTATACCGATCACGGACTTCAGACAACACGAAAGGCAGACCATTGAAATTCACATTCCGGAAATGTGACATAAAACTGTCGATTCCCCGAATATCTACTTCGAACTTTGTATTCCGTTCAAAAATGCGTATCCCTCCGATTTCAATTCCTTTACGGGGCGTATTGGCATTGATAATCGCCATCAGATCGCGTGGGGTAAATCCATCTTCACGTCCGACATTCACACTAAAGGTAGTGAACTCATAGCGGGATTCCTCCTGACGGGATTCGCGCCGGCTTCTTTTTCCTTCGTGACGTTCTTCATCAGACAGATTCAAATCTTCTACTGAAGCATATTTTTTCAACAGCTTACCGAATTCATACGAAATCAATTTTTGAATGAGCTCTTCTTTTTCCAAAGAAATAAATTTCTCAAACAAGTCCTGCTGATATTTATCGAGGGTTTCTTTCGGTTCAACAGCCAAGATTTTATCGGCGTAATATAATAATTGTGCCCGACAAACCTCTTCGCCTCCCGGAACCTCCCGGTATTGAAATTTCTTTTTCAGTAAATTTTCAATACGCCGGAGTTTTCCTTTTTCCTTGGAATTGATGATAGCAACCGAAACTCCTTCACGTCCGGCCCGGCCGGTACGTCCGCTCCGATGAGTATAACTTTCAACATCTTCCGGTAGGTTATAATTGATCACATGGGTCAGGTTATCCACATCCAAACCACGGGCTGCTACATCGGTAGCTACCAGTACTTTCAACCGTTTACCCCGGAAACGTTCCATCACCTCGTCCCGTTGTGCCTGGCTCAAATCGCCATGCAAAGCATCACAGTCGATACCGTCTTTCTGAAGTTTACGGGCAATATCCCGAGCATCGATCTTAGTACGCACAAAAATAATCGCATACATATCCGGAGCACAGTCGATCACCCGGTGTAAAGTTTCATATCCATCTTTTGCCCGTACCTGATAATATTCATGCCGCACTGTATCGGCCCCTTGATTCTTTTTCCCAACAGAGATCTCTTTGGCATTATGCAGATAATTTTTGGCTATTCGTTCCACTTCACGCGGCATCGTCGCAGAGAAAAGATAGGTATTTCGTGTAGCCGGTGTTTCATCGAGGATAAAATTCAAGTCCTCTTTAAAACCCATATTCAACATTTCATCAGCCTCGTCCAGTACCACAGCCCTAACGCCTTCTATCTGTACAGCTCCCCGTTTGATCAGGTCGCACAAACGTCCGGGAGTAGCCACCAACACATGCACACCACGCTCTAGCTGTTTAATCTGGCGACGGATATCAGCACCACCATATACACAAGCGACGCGGATATCTTTCCGGTATTTCGCATAATTTTCCAGATCTTTCCCGATCTGCATACACAACTCACGCGTAGGGCTAAGAATAAGCACCTGAATTGCTTCTACAGTCGTATCCAGTTTCTGCAACAACGGTAAACCGAAAGCGGCTGTTTTTCCAGTACCGGTCTGTGCCAGTGCTACTAAATCATTTTCTTCCCCTAAAATAACAGGAATAACTTTTTCCTGTACAGGACTGGGGACTTCAAACCCTAAATCTTCAATTCCTTTGAGAATTTCTCCTTCTAAACCTAATTCTTTAAATTTTTCCATTCAATTTTTGTGCAACCTATAGTTGCTTTACGATTATAATCTTGCGACCTCCGTCGCTATTTTCTTTTTTAGTTCAATCTCAAATCCCTACGCTCGAAAGCCGGTTCATTCTCAAGTTCCCGGATCTGCTCCTCATTCATATCCGGCGTAATAGCCGGATCTTCCACCATAACCGGCCCATCTGCAGCAGGTGTTCCGGTATTCGGATTATCCAGACCAATCTCACTGACCGGAAACCCGGTAGCGATAATGGTGACCGAAATGGCATCCCCCAGATTCAGATCGGTTCCGACTCCCCAGATCACTGCAGCATTATTTCCTACTTTCCGGATGATATAAGAGGTGATCTGCGACATTTCATCCATCGTGATTTCATCGGTTCCGGAAGTAATATTCAACAGAATATCTTTGGCCCCTAAAATATCACTGTTGTTCAGCAAAGGACTTTCGAGTGCCTCGGTAATGGCCCGGATCGCCCGGTCTTCGCCAGCAGCCTTCGCCGCCCCCATGATTGCCACACCACTATCAGTCATCACCGTTTTCACATCAGCAAAATCCACGTTGATATAGCCGGGTAAAGTAATAATCTCGGCTATTCCTTTAGCAGCAATATTCAGTACATCGTTCGCCTTATCGAAAGCAGCCGACAACGGTTGTGGTCCGTATATTGCTTTTATTTTCTCATTATCGATCACGATCAGACAATCGACGTGATCTTTCAGTTTGAGCAATCCTTCGCGGGCCTGCCCGATCCGTTTAGGTCCCTCAAAACGAGCCGGAATAGAGACGATCCCTACCGTTAAGATGCCCATATCCTTGGACAGCTTGGCTATCACCGGAGCAGCACCGGTACCAGTGCCCCCTCCCATAGCCGCTGTTACGAAAGCCATCTTCGTATCTTTTTTTAGCAAAGCCTCGATATCTGCCAGACTTTCCTGGGCAGACTTTTCTCCCCGTTCCGGGTTATTGCCGGCTCCGTGACCACCAGTCAGCTCTTTACCTAACTGAATTTTATAAGGAATAGGACTATTGCGCAAAGCCTGATAATCTGTATTGCAAATCACAAAATCTACATCACAGATTCCTTTGTCGTACATATATTCGACAGCATTACCACCACCACCACCGACACCGATTACCTTAATAATGGTAGGAGTTTTCTCGTTGAGATTAAAATTTATAAATCCGTCGACCATCGCCCTTTTGTTTATGATTTAATGTTGATCATTCTTCTTCGCTAAATAACGTTCCAATTTTCCGTTTGAGCCAACTGTTAGTGTCAGGGACATCGTTGACCCCTCTACGGCTGCGTTCAAAATTGTTAGTCCGCCGGTCCGTTTCCCGTTTCTGTCTTCTCCGCTTTTCTTCATCCTGTCTTTGTTTCCGGATACGGGCTTCTTCTTCCAATTCGACAGGATCCATCATTTTCATCTCAAGATCCTCCGGCAAAGGTTCTACTTTAAAGTAAGGTTTCCGCAATGGAGAAGCAGTGTCATCTGCCCGTTCTTCGACAGGAATGCTTTTGCCTCCACTTCCGTTAAAACCGGTTGCAATCACCGCAACCCTCAATCTCTGCCCCAGCGAATCGTCTTTACCTGTCCCCCAAATCACATTGACATTTCTTCCGACTTTTTCCCGGATTGCATCGGTAATCAGCGTAATTTCATCCATCGTAACTTCCTTCTCACCATACAACATATTCAGCAAAATATTCGAAGCCCCCCGGATATCGTTACTATTGAGCAAAGGCGAAATCAAGGCATTGGTGAGCGCTTCCATCGCCCGATCGTCACCTTCGGCTTCCGCCGCCCCCATCAAAGCCACGCCGCTATCCCGCATAACGCTTTCCACATCTGCAAAATCGACGTTTACATATCCTTTTACCGTAATGATTTCGGCAATACTTTTGGCTGCAATGGTCAATACATTATCGGCCATGGCAAAAGCCTCCGATAATTTTAAATCCCCGTAGATCTCCCTCAATCGTTCATTAGCAATGATCAACAGGGCATCCACGTATTCTTCCAGTTCATCGATTCCGGCCATCGCCTGTTCGATTTTGCGTTTTCCTTCAAAACTGAAAGGTACTGTTACGATTCCGATGGTGAGGATTCCCAATTCACGGGCCTGACGGGCAATCTCGGGAGCTGCACCGGTTCCGGTACCACCGCCCATTCCCGCTGTAATAAATACCATCCGGGTATTTCGCTGGAGGATTGTCTTAATAAAATCCATACTTTCGATAGCCGACAAGCGCCCACGCTCGGGCTGACATCCGGCTCCCCGTCCTTCCGTAAGTTCCTTGCCCAATTGAATCCGGTTTTTCACCCGGCTTTGTCGCAAAGCCTGTATATCCGTATTACAAACGACAAACTCTACGCCATGAATTCCCTGGCTGAACATGTGGTTCACCGCATTACTTCCGCCACCGCCCACGCCGATCACTTTTATAATGGATTCTTCCTGAGGCTGGTCGGGTAATTCCAGCGAAATCACGTCGTCATCTATTTTCATAACTCTCCAAGGTTAAAAATAAAACTTAAATACCGAAAAGACCTTTTAATTTACCCAACAAACCGGACTTCACTTCCTCCGGTTCCTGACGGGCACAAAGCAGCAATCCCAAAGCAACCAAGTACTCCGGCGTACGAAGTACTTCATCGCGGGACGTCTGGATACGCCGGGCCATAGCCCGCAACACCTGATGTCCGGAAAAACGATGCAACAATACATCGATATCCAACAAACGGCTACCGCCACCAGTAAGGTATACAGGATCCTCGGGATCGTCGAATCCCCATTTCTGTAACTGGAAAACCACCCCTTCCAGTAATTCTTCCGTCCGGCTTTGTACCACAGTTGCCAAATCCCGGCTTTCCAAAGTCAAGCGGGTATCTGGAATTGGAAGTTTCTTATTTTTACAAACAGACCGCAATGCCTGTCCGTATTCGTGTTTTAATTTACGGGCCTGCCCTGCATTTAAAGCGAAAGCCGCCATAATATCCAAATCGACGGTCCGCATGCCCAGAGGCAGATAAACTTCGTATTCGAGCATACGATCACGGAACAAGACCACTTTCATACTTTTAGCCCCCAAATCTACCAAGGCAAAATCGCGTTCGGACGTCTTCACATCCAAAGCTTCTGTATAGGCCCTGACGACCGGATAAAATACCACCTCATCGATCCCGGTTCCGTCGAATAACTGACGTAATTCCGAAAGATAATCATAAGAAGCCAGATAAACCTGAAAAGTAACCTCCAGATTACGGCCCTGTTTCCCTATCGGATCGGCAATCAGCTCCCCCCGATCGACAGCGTACGCCACCGGAATAATATCAACTAACTCATCCCGGCTGCCTTCGAAACCATCCGCACAACGCTGCTCTGCGCGGTACAGGTCGTTCTGTTCCACCACCCTCTTTTGCAAAGGTACAGTAACTCTTCGTTCCGACACTTGTATAGCTTTCCCGGATAAGGCCACATGGACAACGTCGACAGAACGATCCTTCACCAATTCTGCTACCAGACTGCGGATACAAGCCCGCACTTTATCTTTATCCCTGACTATTCCATGCTCTATCCCCTGAGAAGCAATGATCTTGATACCGACCAAACGGCAACCATCAGCTTCTTCCGACGCCAATGCCATCACCATTTTTTCCGAGCCCATATCTAAAGATGCAGTCAACCCCATAATCTTCCGTATTTTATTTCTTTACACAAACAACCTGATTCTCAAATTTCAGATTTATTTCCTTATATACATTCCATCCTTTCAAAGCAATACCTTCCCGCAGAAACAAACGCAGATTTTCCATCTTTTTGTCTATTCCTTCCAAAGTTCCCAAAATAATTTTGAAATTCCCTACTTTAGGTATCAAAATCAATTCATCTCCTTTGACAACAACAATCTGTTCGATCAAAGCATCCCAGAACTCGTCTTCCCTCAATGCCATAACAAAAGGATACAATCCATTACAAGCAAATTTTCTGGATATATTCCCAGTAGCCACCACGACCCGTGATGTATACTTTCCGGACAACGGCATAACCTTACCATCTTCATCCACATAATAACCCTCGCCTGACATAACTCTCAGTACAGGCTTTCGTTGTGTGATCTCTACATGGAAATAACCGTCTAAACTGTAGTAAACCTGAGCCGACTTTATCACCGAATTTCTTTCCAGGACCTGTTCGATACTGTCTTTATCAATAGCAGCAATATGCTTGTCTTTAATATCACCATAGCCCCGTTTAATGACTTTCAGAACGTCCTCCTCGTCAATAAACACATTTTCTCCGGAATCGTCAACGACAACCTGCAATCCTTCACACTTTACCTCTCTCAACTTTGTCGCTGCAAAGGTAAGCACAATTATCAGGTATGCAAATAAACCAACAGATAATATGTAAGGCAAATATTTTTTCACTGTTATTCGGATTTCATTTTCAACTTTTCACTGATTTCTCCCACCAGCCGATCGATATCGCCAGCCCCCATCGTGACCAGAATACCGTGGTCAAACCGATCGATCACTTCCTCGAAGAGCGCAGCCTTGCTTAGCGTTTGCCCCGGCACCGTCAGCCGCTCCCGGATGATCTCCGAGGTAATACCAGGAATCGGTAACTCCCGTGCCGGATAGATATCCAGCAAGATCACCCTGTCGGCCAGACTCAGACTGCGGGCAAAGTCCGGATAAAAATCCCGGGTCCGCGTATATAAATGAGGCTGGAAAACAACCGTCATCGGCAGTTCGGGCCACAATTCCCGGATAGACCTTAACGTAGCCTCGATCTCACGGGGATGATGAGCATAGTCATCAATATATATACACTTTCCATTATTTACATGAATATTAAACCGTCGAGCCACTCCCCGAAACTCCGGCAAAGCCCGACGGATCTCTTCCGCCGTCACTCCGGCTTCCAGGGCCAGGGTAATGGCCGCCGTTGCATTTTCAACATTCAAACGTCCCGGGATCCCTATTTCTAATCCCAGGATATCACCTCTCTTTCCATGATAATCGAACCGGTAACGCTCACCTACCATCTCCAGATGATCTGCTTCCTCATCTGCTTCGGTATCCACTCCATAATATCCTGTTACACGGGCCTGTTTTAATTCCAACCCCTTGCGGATGAACAGCCGGCCGTCTTGCGGGTCTACCCGCTGTGCAAATGCCTCAAAAGCTTCCGTCAGTTTCGACCGATCCCCGTAAATATCCAGATGATCCGCATCCATCGAAGTGATCACGGCAGCCCAAGGAGTCAAATGCAAAAACGAACGATCGAATTCATCCGCCTCTATCACGATATAAGAAGAATTACGATCGAGCAAAAGATTAGTTCCAAAATTCATCGATATTCCGCCTAAAAAAGCATTACACCCAACAGCAGAATGCCGAAGCAAAAAAGCTGTCAATGTGGAAACTGTCGTCTTTCCGTGGGTACCGGCTACACAAATCGCTTTCCCCTGCCGGGACAACATCCCCAATACTTCCGCCCGTTTGTGCGGTAAGAAACCATTTTCCTGGAAAAATGCCAGCTGACGATTATCGGCCGGAATAGCAGGCGTATAAATGAGCAGGGTAGAGACAGGATTACGGTATTCCTCAGGAATCGCATCTACTTCATCCCTATAATCGACGGATATCCCCTCTTCCTCCTGCATTCTCTGGGTCAGGGACGAAGGGGTACGATCGTAACCGGCTACCTGATAGCCGTTTTGTTTGAAATAGCGGGCTAAAGCACTCATCCCGATTCCTCCTATTCCCAGAAAATAAACATGCGTGATCGCTTTATCTAAAATAGTCGCCATATCTCTATCGGTATCAAAATTCGTTTTAACGTTGCTGGCCCGGTTTCTTCCGCCTGTCAATTACCTTCAAAATTTCTCCGGCGATCATTTCGTCGGAATTGCGGATAGCCAATTTCGCTATGTTCTGCGTCAAAAGCTCACATTGGTCAGGATTTTGCAATAACCCGGCCAATATTGTTTCCAGTTTTTCTTCCGCCTCGTTATCTTTGAGCATCACGGCTGCTCCTTTATCGACAAGCGCCCGGGCATTTTTTGTCTGATGGTCTTCAGCAACATTCGGCGATGGAATCAATACCGCTGCTTTTTCCAGCAGACAAAGCTCCGATATCGTCCCGGCTCCGGCACGAGCTACGACAATATCGGCAGCCGCATACGCCAGATCCATTCTTTTCAAAAATGCCAGCAATTTGACATTTTCAGGCAGTTTCCCTTCCCATTGTGTTTTCAGGTTCTCGTAATAATATCCTCCGCATTGCCACAATACCTGCACATTCGGCCATTTGCCCACCTGTTCCAGGTATTTGACCATAGCTTTGTTCAAGGTTCCGGCACCAAGACTTCCGCCCGTTACCAACACGGTCTTTTTAGCCGGATCGAGCCCGTAAAAAGCGATTCCCTCTTCGCGCTGCTCCTTTGCCTGCAACAAGTCTTTCCGTACCGGATTGCCGGTGAATACCAACTTTTCTTTTCCGAAAAAACGTTCCATACCTTCATAGGCCACACAGATACGACAGGCTTTTTTAGCCAATAATTTATTGGTTACACCGGCATAAGAGTTCTGTTCCTGAAGGATCAGCGGAATCCCGGCTTCAGTAGCTACCCGGCCAATCGGTCCACTGGCATATCCTCCAACCCCAACCACAGCATCCGGATGGAATTCACGGATAATTCTCCGAGCTTTCCGCAAACTTTTCCACAAGTTAAACAACACTTTTATATTTTCAAGCGTCAGTTTACGTTTCAATCCCCGTACCGGCAGTCCTTCGATGCGATAACCCGCCTCGGGTACTTTTTCCATTTCCATTTTTCCTTCGGCACCGACAAACAAAATATCCACATCCGGATCCAGACGCTTCAACGCATTAGCTATCGATAAGGCCGGAAAAATATGGCCTCCGGTGCCACCACCACTGACAATTATTCGTTTCATCCAATTATAATTTTTAACGGTCAGATGGAACCCTCCCCCTAATCTATCTCTTGGGTGTTCCTCTAATTAACCAACAACTCTTCTTCTTTTCTTCAATTCTTTTAACGCTGTACAGCCTTCCTCTTCCAACTGCATTTCCAAATCAGGCATTCCCGTTTCCCCGAGAAGATCAATGTCGTCCTCCAGAGTATGTTTTTCCTTCTGTACGGCCCTACGCCTACGGCCCCGGGATATCCCTTCAGCTTCCGGCTGCAATTCAGGCAAATCACCTGCTGTCCAACTTTCTTCTTCCTCCATATATTTTTCCTTTTCCTTATACCGGCTATCTACCGGTTTTGCTTTCAACCGTTCCTCTTCCTCCAATTTTCCTTCCGGTGAAAAAGCATGAGCAATACTGAGCATCACCCCAAAAGCTGCGCTGGTAAACAAAAGCGAAGTACCACCCATACTCACCAAAGGCAAGGTTTGTCCGGTCACTGGCAATAACCCGACACAAACTCCCATATTGATCATCGCCTGCAACACGATCGTCAGGCCAAGCCCCACAGTCAGCAAAGCCGGAAAAATGTCAGGCATTCCCCTGGCATTGTGCTGTTCGTTTTTCATACTTTTTCGGGCAATAACCCCCACCCTGAACAAGATAATAGCATACAACAGCAGGATAAAACCACCACCACCCAAGCCATATTCTTCTATAATGATCGCGTAAATAAAATCCGAATAAGGATGGGGTAAAAAATTACGCTGGGTACTGTTTCCCGGTCCACTACCCATCAGCCCGCCTTTCGCCACAGCAATCCGGGCTTGTACTGACTGGTAAGAATAACCGTCACCATCCTCACTCCCCTTGGCAAAATCTGTAATCCGGCTAACCATGGTACCGATACGCCCCCATTCCTTCATCTTAGGCACATACATACCCAGAACCAACATCAGAACGACAACCGTGACCGCCGATCCGACGGTGATTCCCAATAATTTCCAACGCATACGAGCTACCATGAATAAAATGATACACACTGTACCAATCAAGGCCGAGGTTGAAAAATTATCCATAAAAATCAGTAATATTACCGGCCCGGCATAAATCAGGAACTTCTGTAAAGCAGCATCATCACAATGATATTCCATCTGAGAATCAGCCAGTAAACGAGCCGTAAACATCATGATAGCGATCTTTGCCAATTCGGATGGCTGAAAGGTCAACCCGATCAAAGGCAACCGAATCCAGCGCCCTGCACCGTTGATGTTCGTACCACCGAAAGCAGCATACAGCAACAAAAAAGCCGATACCAACAACAATATCCCCGAATATTTATAAAAATATTTGTAATGAATAGACTGGACAATGAACATAACGGCAAAACATCCCCCGATCAGAAACAACTGTTTGACAAGGTAGAAAAAAGTATTTCCCCCTTTTTCATTATAAGCCAAACGTCCGGTAGAAGAATACACGACCATAACGGAAGCGATCATCAACATAATGATGATGTACCAGAGAATCTTATCTCCCTTGAATGCGATCATTTTCTTCCAGTTATTCATAATTTACCGAATTTCCAAGATCTTATTATTTCTGTTCTTTTTCCCAGTCAGCGACAACTGCTTTAAAGCATTCTCCCCGATGCTCATAATTTTTAAACAAATCGAAACTGGCACAACAAGGCGACAGTAAGACGGTATCTCCCTTCCAGGCATACTTTCTGGCAGCAGCCATAGCATCTGCCAGGGTATGGGTATCCATGACCGGACAAATCTCTTTAAAATCATCGATTAGTTTCCGGTTATCCACCCCCATGCAAATTAAAATTTTCACTTTCCGGCGTACCAAATCGGATAACACACTATAATCATTTCCTTTGTCTGTACCTCCGGCAATCCACACTACAGGAGTTTGCATGCTGTCCAAAGCATACCAGGCCGAATCGACATTGGTTGCCTTGGAATCATTGATATAAGTCACCCCATCGACCACCCCGGCTGTTTCCAGCCGATGCTCCACTTGCGGAAAAGTTTCCAGCCCCCGGGTGATCTCCTCATCGGACAATCCCAGACGCATACAAGCCAAAATTGCCGCCATCGCATTATATACATTATGTCGTCCCCGGATGCTAATCCGGTTCTGATCGATCCGATATTCCCGTCCCGCCAGACAAACAACAACTTCCTCTCCAGCCATTCCGGCCCGTCCCGCCATTCCACCGGCTATATCCGCATAATTCCCACCCGTAAAACCGGCAGCCTGAGGTTGCAGGGACAAGGAAGCCAACTTCCGAGCAACCGCCTCACTGTCTATTCCATAGATAAACAAATCTTCCAACCGCATATTTTGCAGAATACGGAATTTGGAGTCGATATAATTTTCAAATTTATGGTCATAGCGATCCAGGTGATCGGGAGTAATATTCGTCAGGATAGCAATATCGGCCCTGAAACGAAACATTCCGTCCAACTGGAAACTCGATAATTCTACCACATACAAAGGATGAGCTTTTTCTGCCACCTGGGCAGCCAGGCTATGTCCTACATTTCCGGCCAACCCGACATCCCGGCCAGACTGGGTAAGTATGTGATGAACCAATA
This sequence comes from Bacteroides sp., assembly GCA_021771575.1. GTDB lineage: Bacteria > Bacteroidota > Bacteroidia > Bacteroidales > Marinifilaceae > Odoribacter. Next base: position 20,273 of record JAETOX010000033.1, read on the forward strand.
AAGTCGTAGTGGTCTTCCCATTACTTCCTGTGATACATACCATACTGGCATCGGTATGCCGGCCAGCGAATTCAATTTCGGAAATTACTTCAATCCCTTTTTCCCGCAATTCGACAACCATCGGAAGAGTATCGGGTATTCCCGGACTTTTCACCACCAGATCGGCAGCAAAAATCCGATCTGTAGTATGTTGTCCTTCTTCAAACTCCAAATGATGTTGCCGAAGAACCGCTTTATAAGAATCGGCTAATTTCCCCTTATCCGATAAAAACACTTTATATCCTAGTTTTTTTCCCAATAAAGCAGCCCCAACCCCGCTTTCTCCTCCTCCCAAAACAACCAGTTCCATCTCCTTCATATTTTGAACTTTTTGACGATAATCAATCTATAATTTTCATCACTACATTAGCACATTAGTACATTGGCACATTGATACACTACCTAATCTTCAACGTCACAATGGTCACCACTGCCAGAATAATCCCAATAATCCAAAAACGAGTCACAATTTTAGGTTCGGGTATTCCTTTTTTCTGAAAATGATGATGTAAAGGTGCCATCAAAAAGATCCGGCGGCCTTCTCCGTATCTCTTTTTCGTATATTTAAAATAACTGACCTGCATCACCACAGAAAGATTTTCCATCAGGAAAATTCCGCAAAGCGCAGGAATCAACAATTCCTTGTGTATGATAATAGCGAACACGGCAATGATTCCTCCTAACGAAAGACTCCCCGTATCACCCATAAATACTTGGGCAGGATAAGAATTATACCAAAGGAAACCGATAGTAGCACCGATAAAAGCGGAAATAAATACCACCAATTCACCCGAATGTGGAATATACATGATATTCAGATAATCGGCATATACCATATTTCCGGAAACATACGCCAATATCCCTAGTGTAGCACCAATAATCGCCGAAGTTCCGGTGGCCAGGCCGTCCAGGCCGTCGGTAAGGTTAGCTCCGTTCGATACCGCCGTAATGATAAAAATAGTCACGATAACAAACAGTATCCACCCAAAATCGTCTGCATACTTACCGGCAAAAGAGGTAAACCAGGCATAATCGAATTCATTATCTTTGAAAAAGGGAATCGTAGTTTTGGTCGATTTTACGTCTTTTGTCAATACCTGCTGCACCCCTTCGGACGGAAAGCCTTCGTCGACGGTACTTGTAACAACCCCCACCTCCGTAATTGCCGCCCGTTCCCGGATCACGACATCATCATTCAAGTATAAAGTGAGACCGACAATTAACCCCAGTCCCACCTGACCAATCACTTTAAAACGTCCTTTCAGACCTTCCTTGTGTTTACGGAAGACTTTGATATAGTCGTCGGCAAATCCGATCACCCCCAACCACACTGTCGATATGATCATCAATTGAGTGTATACATTATCCAGACGGGCGAACAAAACCACCGGAACGAGAATCGCCAGCAAAATAATAATTCCTCCCATCGTAGGCGTTCCTTTCTTTTCCATCTGCCCCTGTAATCCCAGGTCACGGATTTCCTCTCCGATTTGTTGTTTCTGCAAAATACGGATTACCCGTTTTCCTACCACAGTAGCAATGATCAACGACAAAATAATAGCACAGGCCGAACGGAAGGTAATATATTGAAACATTCCGGCCCCCGGAATATTCATTTCCTCCAGATATTGAAACAAGTGATATAACATACTATTAAAATTTACGATTGACGATCAAAAATTTCCCGAATCACTTCCTTATCGTCGAAATGATGCTTTACTCCTTTTATCTCCTGATAATTCTCATGTCCTTTTCCAGCCACCAGAATAATATCTCCTTTTCCGGCCATGGCAATCGCTTCCCGAATCGCTTCCTTGCGATCGGTGACAGCTTTCACCTTACCCGCATATTCGGGTTTCACACCAGCCTGCATATCCCGGATAATATCCTCCGGTTCCTCACTACGCGGATTATCCGAAGTCAGCATCACCCGGTCACTGTAACGGCAAGCCGCATCCGCCATTTCCGGACGCTTGGTTTTATCCCGGTCGCCTCCGGCTCCGACCACAGTAATCACCGAACTATCTTTCGTCTTTACCCCCTGTATAGCCAAAAGCACATTCTCTACCGCATCAGGCGTATGGGCATAATCGACAACTGCCACAACCCCACTGGGAGAAACCAGCGTTTCGAACCGCCCGGCAACAGGCACCAACATACTGATGTACCGCAATACCTCTTCCTTGCCAAATTCCAGCAAACAGGCTGCGGCATAGACAGCCAGCATATTATAAGCATTGAAATCGCCTGTAAATTTTGTCCACACCTCCTGTCCATCCAAACGCAACAACGTACCATCGAGATGCTTTTCTACCACTTTTGCGGTAAAATCCGCCATCATCCGGCAAGAATAGGTGTATTTCCGGGCTTTGGTATTTTGCAACATGACCATTCCGTTTTTATCGTCGGCATTGGTCAAAGCAAATGCCTGAGCAGGTAGACAATCGAAAAAAGCCTTCTTTGCTTCGATATAAGCTTTGAAAGTCTTATGATAATCCAAATGATCGTGTGTGATATTCGAAAAGATGGCTCCGTCAAACTCCAATCCGGCTATTCGTTTTTGATGGATAGCGTGTGAGCTGACTTCCATAAAACAATATTCGCAACCGGCATCGGCCATTTGTTTCAGATAAGCCTGGATTGCCAAAGCATCCGGTGTTGTATGAGTTGCCGGTAGTTTATCCTCTCCGATATAATTACACACCGTCGAGAGCAATCCGGCCTTATGTCCGGCGAAGCGTACCAATTCATACAATAAAGTAGCGGTAGTGGTCTTCCCGTTTGTTCCTGTCACCCCCACTAATTTCAGCAAGCGTGACGGATTCCCGAAATAATTGGCGGCAATGTACCCCAGAGCTTCCGAAGAGTCGGCCACCAGGATATATGCCACCTTCTCGTCCAGTTGTTGTGGCAATTCTTCACAAATCACGCCTATTGCGCCATTTGCCAAAGCTTTATCTATATAAGCATGTCCGTCAACACTCACTCCCCGCTGGGCAACGAATAAATCTCCTTTTTCCACTTTTCGGGAATCGAATTGTACAGTATGTATCCGTATATTCTTGTCTCCGGAAAAGCCCAGCACTTCTACACCTTTCAGTAGTTCATCCAATTCTTTCATTCAATATCCGTTCTAATTAATTTATCATGTTATCTGGATTCATCTTAATTCTATCTGTATATAACTTCCTTTAGGCACTTCCGCACCTGCCTGCAATGACTGACGCTGCACCATGCCCGAACCGGAAACCCCAACTTTCAGCCCTGAATTTTCCAATACATAAATAGCATCGCGAAGTCCCATTCCTTTTACATTCGGGACCGACGAATAAGTGATCCTCCGGGGTTTCACCACCACATTTTCTCCCTCGTTGCTAGCCGTAATTACCCAATCGGTTTCGCCGGTATCCGATAGTCCGTCGATATCCATATCCAGCTCGTCAAATACGGTACAAAAATCGGATTTCAATCCGTTTTTACAAACCGGCAAACTTTTATCGGCTATATAATCCGGTTTTCCATACTGTACGTATGCGATGGAATACACCTTATCTGCAATTTCCCGGAACACCGGAGCCGATACCGTAGTAGCATAATACCCGTTCGAAGGATTGTCGATCATGACTATACAAGAATAGAGGGGACGATCGGCAGGGAAATAACCGACAAAGCTCGCCCGATAACGCCCTCCGGTATACCCCCCGGCACCACTGGCCATCCGGGCCGTACCAGTCTTACCGGCAATCCGATATTTCGGCGTGTAAATATTTCGGGCGGTGCCATTCTCGACCACTCCTTCGAGCATTTCCCGCACCTGAGCCAGGGTCTTCCGGCTACATATCCGGCTCCCCACTTCTTCGGGTTCGAAAGATTCGATTATTTCTCCCCGGTTACGGATTTCTTTCACCATCCGGGGACGCATCCGCTGTCCGTCATTGGCTATAGCATTGTAAAAAGCCAAAATCTGCAAAGGAGTAATTTTCAGCTCATAGCCAATACTCATCCAAGGTAGCGTAATTCCACTCCATCCCTTTTCTTTCGGATATTTGATATACGGGTCCGCCTCTCCCGGCAAACAGATACCGGTTTTCTTATCCAATCCCATTCCATACCACCGGTTGACGAATTTTTCCGGTTTTTCTTTATAATGGTCAAAAACCAGTTTGGCAATACCGTTCGAAGATTTTTCTATCATCTGTTTAATGGTCACTTTCCCTAATCCTCCATGCGATTCGGACAAGGTACGGTTATAGAATTTATATTTTCCGACCGCTCCCAGATCGATGGTATCTTCCGGAGAGACATATCCATCCTCAAGCAAAGCCATGATAGTTGCAGCCTTGATCACAGAACCGGGTTCTCCGGCTCCACTGATCGCAAAATTTTGATTTTCGACATACTCCCCATTCCTCCCTTTGGCCAAATTGGCAATAGCCTTGATGTCACCTGTCCGCACCTCCATTAAAATAGCGGTCCCGTTTGTGGCATCGCTTTTTTCCAATTGCCTTTTCAGCGCATGCTGGACAATATCCTGATAGTCGACATCGATCGTAGTCACGACATCGTGTCCGTCAACCGGTTCCTGTTGTGTCAGAACCATCCAGGTTCCGGACATCATTCTCTTGATGCCTTGCCCGTTTTCTCCTTTCAACTGATTCTCGAAAGCTGCCTCCAGCCCAACCCTTCCTTCTGCGGTACCATCGGCCGATTCATTAAGATAACCAATTGTCCGGCCCGCCAGGTTCACATGGGGTTGCAAGCGTTTATTATCTACGATCGCCTGAAAACCACCTTTGTTTTTACCCAAACGAAAAATAGGGAACTTCCGGATTCTCTTCAATTCCTCATGATTAACCCGCCGTTTATTAATCAAGAGGTAACGATCGGGACGCGGTTTGCGATTGCGGGCATTAACCAGTTTATCCCTATACTCTTTTTTCGTCGCATCTTTAAAAAACGATGACAAACAAAAAGCCAGACTATCCACCTGAGCATTGAATACTTTTTTATCTACGGCTATCGGATCAAAACGCAATTCATAGAAAGGCACAGAAGTGGCGAGAATTCGTCCATCTGCGGCACAGATATCTCCCCGGTTCGGAGCAATTTGCACCGGACGCACCGGTACATTCGCCGATGCCATCTTCCGCCATTTTTCGCCTTCTACCGTCATCACGGCACAAGCTTTGGCGAGAATCAGACACCCGAACACTATAATGAACACATATACAATAATGGTCCGCCACGTTATGTCCTCCTGTATTGCCATCCTATCTTCTATATAATTTTACCGGCGGTTCTTTACTTTCCTCCAGTGTCAATCCTTCTTTTTGTATCCGTTTGATTACTTCCGACTGTTTTCGAATCAACATCAGCTCAGCAGCAGCAGAAATAGATTCGAAACGAAGGTCCGAAACTTCTTTTTCCAGGGCCACTCTCTCCCGGTGACGCTTTTCCATCGAATATCCGTTGGAGATATACCAAATTCCCAAGGCAGTAACAAACAATACAAAACCGATATTTTGTCTCAGTTTCTCAGCTAACAATTTGCCTTCGAGAACACTTTTCACCGAGGAAGTATTTTTACCTTCCCTGGCTTCCTGCTCTCCGGATGTAGCGGTAGTCGTATGTTTGTTAAAAATCCCCATATCTATTCTATCTCATTTTTCCGGGCTATCCGCAACTTAGCGCTACGGGCCCGTGGGTTCCGTTCGATTTCCTCTTCCGAAGGAACGATGACCTTCCGATTCACCAATTCGAAATTATGCCGGATATGTCCATACAACATATCTTTCTCCACTTTCCCCTCTGCATTCCCCGACTTCAGGAAATTTTTCACAATGCGATCCTCCAGGGAATGATAGGTAATCACAACCAAACGCCCGCCGGGCTTCAAAACTTCCATAGCCTGCTCCATCATTTCTTTCAAAGCGTCGAGTTCCCCGTTCACCTCTATACGCAAAGCCTGATATACTTTAGCCAGGTATTTTTTCTCTTTCATTTTCGGGATGCAAGATAGAATAATCTGATAAAATTCTTCTGATGTCCTGATGTCTTTCTCTGCCCTTCCTTGCACAATCCGCTCTGCTAATTTGCGGGCATTTTCAACTTCCCCGTAATTCCGAAAAACAGCGGTCAACCGCTCCAAATCGTACGTATTCAACACTGTGGCAGCCGTCAGTTTGGTCCGACGGTTCATCCGCATATCCAATTCGGCATCATAGCGAAAAGAAAATCCCCGTTCCG
>JAETOX010000249.1 GCA_021771575.1 Bacteroides sp.
GAACTCCGCAAAATCTAAGAAGCCAGAAACAAGCAGGTTCAAACGTTGGAGTTCAATCTCAGACTTTCTCTCACTGCGATTAATTTTTGCTGGCTCTGTTTTTTCCCTTTAAGGTCGTAACTTTCGGATGCTATAATTCCTATGTTGGGGCAATACCAGGTATGAACGCATGTTCGTTTCTGTTGCCCGAAAGTAGTGGTTTCGTGTATTTCTTCGATTTTATAACAGGGGTATTTACCTGCCGGGACTGTTATTTGCTTATAATCTGTTACTTTACGCTGAATGATATTAATTCTGGTTTTCAGGTTGTTCTGGGAGATCACCATAAATCCGTCTTTCAGTTGTTGCCCGATCTTTAGGGAAGAAGGAATACAGATTCCGTCTCCCGATAGCTCTACTTCTCCATCTCCTGACAACAGGGTAGGGTCCCATTCATACAATTGTACGCCGCTTTCCCGGAGATAAGCGGTTAAATTTATCGAAGGAGCTAATGGAATATGCTTTTTGTTTTTCAGTGAAAGGTGGTAATAAACTTGAGTGACCGAATCGTGTGATTCTATTTTGTCGATACTTTGATAAGAGTAGATTTTCTTGTTATTCTGATGGTTGTTGGTCAGATATTCCAGCACAATACCGGTACGGGGCGGAATATACAGAGAATTTGAATTGACCGTAGCTGTAAAAGACAAAGTTGAAATAACAAATACACAGAAAATTAAATCTTTCATAAACGGACGATTTTATTGGATGTAAAAATTTATATTCGAACGCAAATTTATAACTTTTTTTTTAATATTTAAGACAATCGTTTTCAAATATTTAGTTATAAACATACATAATATTTAAATATTTCTATATCTGACAATAAAATCGTCCGGTTTTTTAGTTGAAAAGTCAGAAATTTCCTTCGATTTTTATTTTGCTTTTTCCATTTCCCGATTTAACAAGTCGGATACGTGTCGGAATACGTTCGGCTAGTTCATAAACATGGGAGATGACCCCAACCTGTCGTCCTTGGGAGCGGAGGCGTTCGAGTGCTTCCATGACGATTTGTAAAGTTTCTGCATCGAGCGTTCCGAATCCTTCGTCGATAAATAAATTTTCTTCGAAATGGTTTCGGGCGGAAAAGGAAGACAAGCCTAAAGCCAGAGCCAGGGAAACCAGAAAAGATTCTCCGCCCGATAAGGAGAAAACCGAGCGAACCTCATCACCTAAATCATGATCGATTATTTGTAAAGCCAGTTCGTTCGGTACACGTTGCAACTGATAGCGTGGGGTCAGATCCCGGAGTTGCAGATTAGCATACGACAAAAGAATATCCAGGGTATATCCTTGGGCTATTTCTTTAAACTTGTAGCCGCTTTGTGAACCGATCAGAGCGTCTAGTTTACTCCATTGATCCAATAACTGGGTTTGACAGTTCAATTCTTCCTGAAGCCCGGCCCCCTTTTTCCTATTCTCTTCCTGTGTATGTAAAGAGGCTAAGATTTCTGTTTTTTGTTGTTGCAGGATTTCATACTCTGTCTGTATTTTCTCACTGAGCGTTGACAGTGTTGCAGGAGATTCTTGCTCCATATCCGGCCGGTGGGGTAGTGCCAGATGAGTTTCGAGTTGGGTTGTTCGTTCGTTTAATGTGGCTTGTGCCTGGACAACTCCCTCTCTTAAAACATTTTGCCTTTCTCTTTCGGCTTGAATTCGGGCCGGAGCGATTTGATATAAAGAGTCTAAATCGGTTTCTGACAGGGAAGAGGTCATTTTTTCGTTGTATTTGTGTAACCACGTTTGTAGTTGCTGTCCGGCATTTTCCAGGTTGGTTTCTGCCTGTCGGATCGATAGCTCTATCTGGGTTGATCGGCCATTCAACTGTTCCCAATTGCGGTTGATCCGGGATTGGACTTCTGTGGCTTTTTCGAGTTCGTCGCTGTTGGTTTGGATCAGTTTTTGATAATAATTTTCGGTTTCGTCGGCCGATTTTCCTCCCAGCAGGGCTGCACGGGATTGCTTCAGTGCCATCCATTTTGCCGAGCATTTTTGGTGCGTCTGGAGTTGTTCGGTTTCGTTCTGACAAAGGAGTTGCCAGGTTTTCTCATTTTCACTTTGCTCGGTTTGGGCTTGTGTCAATGCTTTTTCCTGGGCTTCCAGCTGTTGCGCTTGTTCCTCCCATTTCCTGGCAGCTTCGTTCAGCTCTTGTCTGAAACGGGAGTAATCGGTTTGCCAGCGTTCCTGCCAATCGGGTAAGGTGAGCAAAGTGGAAATTTTTTGGATCGACTGTTGTTGTTGT
>JAETOX010000034.1 GCA_021771575.1 Bacteroides sp.
AAATATTTCCCTATTTTAATTCTTTACAAATCTTAGCTCATCGTTTGGTGATGCCTTACCACGATATGCATATCGTGTCACTGACCGGGCGGCCTTGGCATGAATTCGACCGGGCGCTGATCGAAGGGTGGCCAAAAATAGGAGTTTTGACCGATCATGAACATACGCCGCGGGCAGTTGCTGCTCGTATGTTGAGATACGGGTATGATAACTATCGGATGTATGTAGGAGAATTGTTGGGAAATACAGGGGAAAAAATCCGGCAGTTCGGATTGTCTGAGGCTGCGCTTATTGCTTTCGATACTCCCAATTGCCTGATCCTTGAACGAACGTCTGTGCGGCCACGTCCTTTCGGTATACCGGAGGGAAAATTTTTTTTACTTGACGGCCGAACTAAAATGATTACTAAAATGCCGGTGCGTTTATTGACCTTAAGTCTGTTGGATCTACGGAATCGCCATAGTTTTTGGGATATCGGTTTTTGTACCGGGTCTGTATCGATCGAGGCGAAATTACAATTTCCTCATTTACAGATAACGGCTTTTGAGATACGTCCGGAAGGACCCGGCCTTATAGAAAGTAATTGCCGAAAATATGGAACGCCGGGCATTACAACGGTACTTGGTGACTTTACCGAAGTCGATTTATCCACTTATCCTATTCCCGATGCTGTTTTTATCGGAGGACACGGTGGAAAAATGGAGCAAATTTTTAATATATTGGCCCAATGTATGCAACCGGGTGGCATTGTAGTATTCAATTCCGTATCGAAAGCGAGTCTTGCTATTTTTAGGCAGGCAGCTATTTCGCATGGTTTTATGCTGGAAAAACCTTGTCGTATCGCTGTGGATGCTCATAACCCGATTGAAGTGGTGAAAGCTGTTTTGTCTTTTTAGAAAATGTAAATATACTCCCTACTTTTGTCCGTAAATTGATAACCATCTTTAAATTTATCCGTAAATCGTTGGAAACCGCAAAACATCACCCTAAATTGGGAGGGAGGGAGATATTGAAATATATCGGCCCTGGATTATTGGTGACCGTAGGGTTTATCGATCCGGGGAACTGGGCGTCGAATCTGGCAGCCGGTGCTGATTATGGGTATACATTGCTGTGGATGGTATCTTTGTCCACTATCATGTTGATTATTTTGCAGCACAATGTGGCTCATTTGGGTATCGTTACCGGTTTATGTCTTTCGGAAGCAACGATGAAATATATAAAGCCGCCATATGCCCGGTTGATGCTGCTGACGGCTATGGGAGCTTCGGTTTCCACTTCATTGGCGGAAATTCTCGGGGGAGCTATTGCACTTGAGATGTTATTCCGTGTACCGATCCGGATCGGAGCGATCCTGGTGACGGTGTTTGTGATTATTATGCTGTTTACTAATTCTTACCGGGTGATAGAACGGTGGATCATCGCTTTCGTGTCCATTATCGGTTTGTCGTTTATTTATGAGCTTTCTTTAGTACATATCGAGTGGGGAGAGGCTGCTATCGCTTGGGTGACTCCTTCTTTTCCTCAGGGCTCCATGGTCGTGATCATGAGTGTGCTGGGAGCTGTCGTGATGCCTCATAATCTATTTTTGCATTCCGAAGTAATTCAAAGCCGGCAGTGGAATCTGAAAGATGAAAAAGTGATTCAAAAACAATTGCGTTATGAATTTTGGGACACTTTCCTGTCGATGATGGTCGGTTGGGCCATCAACAGTGCCATGATTCTACTGGCTGCGGCTACTTTCTTCAGAAACGGATCGTCCGTAGAAGAATTGCAGGATGCCAGTGCTTTGCTGCAACCGCTTTTGGGAAACCATGCGGCGGTAGTTTTTGCCATAGCCCTGCTTTTGGCCGGTATCGCTTCGACGATCACTTCCGGTATGGCGGCCGGTTCGATTTTTGCCGGTATTTATAACGAACCTTATGATATCAAAGACAGCCATTCCCGATGGGGAGTATTAATCTCGCTCATATTGGCTCTTTTGCTGATTATGGTGATTTCAAACCCCTTTATGGGATTGATTTATTCCCAGATGATCCTCAGTATCCAATTGCCGGTTACGATTTTTTTGCAGGTTTACCTCACGTCATCCGGGAAGGTCATGGGGCAGTATAAGAACTGTACTTCCACCCAGTGGATTCTTTATATTTTGGGAGGAATCGTCACGCTGCTGAATGTGATGTTGTTCGTCAGTATGTTTTAGTTTCGTGGGAAAGGATTGTCAAAATTACCTCCCCGGTCTTTGCAAATCCGGGGAGGCAATAAATTTAAGCGGTTTACAGGCCTTTCAATGTACTGAAAAGCTTTTCTGTTTCCGGCTCGGATGGACGGGTCATTTTAGCATTGACGATTTTTCCTTCCGGGTCGATTAAAATGAAATGGGGAATAGCCGCAACCATATAAGCGTTCATGAAAGTATCGGCTTCATCGGCAATAAGGTGAATGCCTTGTAATTTCTCTTCCCGCACGACTTTTTCCCAGGCGGCTCTGTCCTGGTCGCAGGAGATGCTGACAAAACAGATATTCTTTTGGGCGTATTTTTTCTCCAGTTCGGCTAAAGCGGGTTGTTCGCGCCGGCATGGTCCGCACCAGGTGGCCCAGCAGTCGATGTAGACATATTTTCCGAGAAAATCCGAGAGGTGTACAATTTGCCCATCGACATTCCGGTAAGCGAAACCGGGGGAGGGTTGTCCCGGGGCGATGCGGCGCCATTTGTTGCACAATTCCCCAAAAGCGGCCTTCTTTTTCGGATCGGTTACTTTCGCCCGGTGTATCGGTTCCAATTCAGCCAGTTTGTCGATGCCGTTACGCCCGATGTATTCGGAAATGATGGCATCCACCATGAAGCCGGTCACTACCGGATTTTTGAAACGAGTCGTCACATAGTCCAATTGTTCCCGGACGTAACGGTAATCTTCGAATTCCGGCATGTTGTGAATGGCGATATACGATACCATCTTTTTCATGTAATCCTGGTAGACGGACATATTCAGCATATCTTCGTCTTCGGTGAAAACGTCTGCTAAAGTCTGGAAATAGACGTCGTTCATTTCATAGCGGCCATTGTTAATGGCATATAGATGCTCTGAACGGTATTCCGGGAGCGCGCTGTACAGCGTGTATTTCAACCTCTTTTTTTCCAATTCGTTGAAAGTACGGTCGAACCCTTGCGCCTCTAAGTTTTTGTATAATTGTTGCAATTGCTTGTCCAGCGATGCGGCAAAATCGGTTTCATTCAATTTGAAGTCGGGCGTGAAACTGAGATTCGTTTCGTTCAGATAGCGGTTTTTCTTTGCTCCCTTCCCGGAAAATTCCGGTACTACTTTGGAACCCTCCATTTTTACGGATATGCCGGTGCTTTCACCTGGAGCCATATAGAGCAGAATATGTTTTTGTCCGAAAAATACCGCCCCGAAAGTCGGATGAAATTGTTCGGGTAACCGGAATACGAAGGTATTCGAAGTGTCCGGAGTTTGCCTGTAAAGCGAATCGCCCACTAATAACGCGGCTTCGGGATACAATTCATGGCTGTCGATATGGAATTGAATCTGTGTTTCGCTGTTCCGGCAAGCTGTCGCCATGATAATCAGGGCGACAGTTATAAAAATCAATTTCTTCATGAATTAAAAGTCTTTTAATTTCTCCTTGTTCCGTTTTTCAACTTCTGCCGATTTCCGGGTACATGCTTCTGCCTTTGTCTGGTTGCCTAATTTGGCATAGCCTTTGGCGAGGACGTCGTAACAGTTTTCGACAATCCAGTCGTTGTCTGTTTCGTTAGCGGTTTGCCGGCTTTGCAGGTAGTTCACGCAACGGCGTATCAGCCGTTCGTCCGAAATGCGGTCGATGGCGTATTCCGTCCACGCTTTTTCCCAGTTGAGCGAGTTCAACAAATGATTTTCTCCCCAATAAATCAGGCGGTAGGCCAACTCTTCCGCATTGCCGTCGAGATAGCTCTGTTCCAGCCGCACGTAGGAGCGGTATTCGGGGAAGTTCTTGACCGGATGGTCCAGCACCTCTTCTAGGTCTTTCAATTGTTTTTTCCACTCCTCCTTGTTCTCTGTACCGTTTTCTTTCAGGCTTTTCTTGATGATGTCGCTGAGGGGATAGTAGGCAAGAATTGCCAGTGTCCACTCCAGGTCGTGCCGGTCGAATCCCCGGTTGTCAAAATCATTCAGATGGCCCAGGAGGAACCGGTATTCTTCCGTCCAGGGATTTGCGATATAATCTTTGCTCAACTCCCAGATTTGCGGGTTCAGCAGGCTGTCTACCGGGAATTGTTTGACGTATGCCCGTTTGACTTCTTCATAGCGTTTTTCTTCGCCCGATTTGAGCAGCATGTCGAGGTAGGCCATGACGAAATCATATTCCCGGTTGCCGGTGTTGTATTCTTTTTCCAACACTTGCCAGGTTTTTCCGTCCAGCCCGTTTTTAATCGTTGCCATCAGTTCCTCTGCGGGGAATACCCCGACGGTGCGTTGTATGACGGTGCCGTCCGTTTTGATATGCAACAAGGTGGGGAAAGCATGAATCTGGTCGCGGTATTTCCGGGCAAAGTCCAGTCCCGCTCCTTTTTCCACGTCATATTTGACGCATACGAACCGTTTGTTGAGGAGTTCTCCGACGTCTTCGCGGGTGAACACTTCGGAGGCTAATTTACGACAGGGGCCGCACCAGCTGGTATAGCAATCCACGAATATGGGTTTTTTCTGTTTTTGGGCTTTCTTCACCACGGTTTCCCAGGCTTCATTATCCAAAAAACATACTCCTTTGTTGGTATTTTGGGCATTTGCTGTCCATACGAACAGCAGGCACATACTCATCAATACTAATTTTCTCATTTTCTTGTTTTTTAGTTTGTTTTGTTATCCACTATTTTTATGATTTCATCGAAACTGTCCTGCATCCAGCTTGCTTTGGAAGCCGTTGCTTTCAATTGGCGGGCCAGTTCGGCGCAATGGCGGAGACGGGCAGGGTCTTCGAGGTGTTCCGCCAAGTATTTCAACATGCTCGCCAAAAAGATGTCGCGGTCGGCAAATCCGCATTCCACCAATATGCAAAAGCGTTCGTACAACCGGTCGGCGTTCTGGTGCAGTTTGCATTCAACGAGGGCGAGTTCGGCAAGAGACTGGGGGAAGCCTTTGACCGGATTTTTCAGCAGTTGTTTCAGGTATTCCGCCTGTTTCTGCAACAGGGCGACGGAATCCGGACTGCATTTTTGATTCGAGGCGATGTAAACCAGATTGACGGCAAACCCCATTTCTTCACTCAACCGGGCTTCCAGGGCGTAGCGGTCGATGATGCCCCGGGCCTCCAAATCATCCAAGTGCTCCACGGTAAATTGAAACTCTTTGGAATAGGGATATTTGGTGATAAATTTTCCCATTCGTGCCCAAATCTCACCGTTCAGCAAAGTGTCGAGGGGCAACGGAGCCATGTATGCCCGTGCCACTTTTTCGTATTGCTTCCGCTCGGTTGCTTTTTCCAGCATGTCCAAATAGTTCCGGATGAATCCCCATTCTCGGTTTCCCGCATTGAATTCTTTTTCCAGGGAATAAATAGTGGTTCCCTGCAAGCCGGATTCGATGTCCGCAATCAGTTTGTCGGCGGAGCGTGTCCCTGCTATTTTATGGATCAGTTCTCCCTTGACATTCAGAATCAGCATGGTAGGGTACACTTTGATTTCGCCGGGATACAGTTTTTCAAAGATTAACCCTTCGCCTTTCTCTACGTCGTATTTGACATTGACGAACCGTTCGTTCAGATAGTTTCCCATTTTTTCCTGCGGAAATATCTGTGTCGCCAATTGCTTGCAGGGTCCGCACCAACTGGTGTAGCAATCCACAAAAATCATTTTATTTTCCCGTTTTGCCCGTTCTAACACCTCTTTCCACGGACGGTTGTCCATGAATCGGGTACCGCTTTGGGCAAAACTCAGGAGGGAAATAAAGAAAATTGGAATAACGATAAATATTTTTCTCATATCGGTAAATCTTATTATTGCGCATTACGTACCAAACGAACGCTGAGGCCTTTTTTGGTCAGCATGGAAAACCGGCGTACCTCTGGGCGGTAGTAGCCCACCATGCGGGTCCAGGCATAGCCTGTGGAACCGGCATCCAAGGTTGCTGTCCAATAGATGCCGTCGATGCCCCGGTTGCGGACGCCTGCGCCACCTTCGGTATAATAATATCCCGCGCATTGCAGATTCAATCCGCTGCCGGTGCTGTCCTGCATCAGCAGCTCACCGGTAAAATCGCCCCGCCACTCTTCTTCGTCCGCTTCGCCGGTTCCCGTGCCGAGGTGGCGTTCGAGGTCTTTCCAATCCTCATCGGTCGGAAGACGCCAGCCTTCCGTTTCTAACGTTTTTGCCGTTTCGAAATCATACAGGTAACCGTATTGCAAGGTTTCTTCATCTCCTTGTCCATTCGTGGAGAAATAAGTTCCCGGTGCTGTCTCCAGCCGGATGTTTTCGCAAATCCAATCCAGTTTGCCATAGCGCACCCAATGGTATGTGACGGGTTCGCTGCCCCGATTGTCTACCCAAGTGCCCCGGGCTTCCGGGTGAACGACAGGTGTTTCTGTTTGATTATCGTCCGAACAGGCTGTGCCGAGCAGACAAATGAATGAGATTATTCCAATTATGTGTTTCATCATTGTACTGTTTTAAATTAATAAACCCTGACTCCGTTACGCTCAAATATCTTGACCAACGCTTCTTTCTTTTGGTGGACAATCGGGTATTTTTCCTTGTCGTATTTGGCATCGAATTCCTCTTCCGTGAGTGAGTAAATCTCTGTCACATAAGCTAACAGGTCATACTTCTTCGACCAGAAATCCTGATACATCGAACCTTGATAAGTGGTCATATAGCCGACCTCCCATACGGTTTCCTCGTAATCCCCTTTACCCTTATCGTCCTTTTTTTCGGGACGTTTGGCGTAGAATTTGGGAAATACATTATAGAAATCATCGTATTCGCTTTCCTTGATTTGGGTGTGATTTTTCTCTAACATAATTCTCAGGACTTGCCGTTTATACCGGTAACGTTCAGTTTCATCTTTGGAATAAAAATCGTTATAGGCAATCAGCGTGGCATTATAACCGGCGTAGGCTTCGGTAGGAGTATCCACCCACATATCGCTCCACCAATAGGGTTGTGTACTGACAACAAAATCATCCGCCATAAAAAATGTGTAGGAATAAAATGCAGGAGAAAGCCATGTGAGGATTTCCTCTTTCAAAAACCGAGTGGCAGAAGTCTTGTCCTCCATATTTTGCAATAGAGAATAACTGATTTTACTATCGTCGGTTGTTCCTGAAATCTGGTATTGCAGGTCGAGGATGACGCATTCCGGTTCGGACCCTTGCGGAGTGGTCAGGTCGCGGTAATACAACGAATCGTTAAAAATCAGGTAGCTGCCCGTTTCCTTGTAAAAATCCCGGCGGATTTGCATCTCTTCCGGAGAGGAGAAATCCGGCATGTCGAACATGTTGCGGTCATTGCCGGAAGGAGTGATATCCTCCTTGTCCGAACAACTCCAACAAGCTCCCAACAAAAGGAAAAGTAAAATATACGGTTTCATAATCTATGCTGTTTTAGTTATTTGTATTTGCGTTCTGTTCTCGGGTTATCGGGCATGCCGTAGTTTGATTCCAATTCCACTGCCGGAATCGGCAACGTCCAGGCACCGTCGTGTGGCGGTAGGGTATAACGTCTCAACGTGACGATTTCGTACTCATAATCAGGTGGGAATTGGGCATATAACACAAAGGTGTTCGAGAGGGTCTTCTCTTCCCGGCAGGCGTCGTTCACCATGTACCGGCGCAAGTCGAACCAACGGTGTCCCTCGAAGCAGAGTTCCCGCCGTCTTTCTTGGCGGACAGCCTTGATGAGGGCTTCGTCCGTCAATGACTCGTAGGTATATCCGTCGATGCGATACTGGCGGAGCGTATTGTAGGCATTTTGGGCTTCCGTCATATATTCCCCGCCGAGACAGGCTCCCGCCTCGGCCAGGTTCAGATAAGCTTCCGCTGTCCGCAAGGCGAAATTGTCGGAGACGTCGCGCACATTGGAGGTCGTGGTGAGTTTGACATATTTATAAATCCCATTGTCGTTGGCGCGGATGAATGCTGTTTTCCGCAAATCACTGCTTGAATAGCACTGGACTAAATCTTCCGACACCGTAAATGTGCCCGGTCCTTTTCCGAGGTTGGCAAAAATGAAATTGCCTCCCATCGTAAAAATCAATTCGGGCGAAGATTGCGTAACGAAAGCAGTATCGGCAAAACCGTTCAGGTTGGTCAAAGCGTCTTGCTCCGCCAGACAGGCACGTGCCCATTTGACGCTTTCCTCATAGTTCTGCATATACAGATAAACCCGGCTCAGCATCAGGCAGGCTGCCGTATGTCCGGCACGGGTTACCGATTTGCGGGGAATGTCTTTCAGACAAGCTTCCGCTTTCAGCAAATCTTCGAGAGTCTGTTGATATACCTCTTCCACCGTGGCACGGGTATACACTTTATCCTCTTTGTATTCTGTCAGTTTAATCGGGACCGCCAGGTCTGTTTTTGCCGAAGCGGAGGAATAAGGTTTGCCATACAGGTTTGCCAGAATAAAGTAGTAAGAACCCCGCAGGAAATGGGCCTCTCCTTTAATGCGGTTGACATTTTGACGGTCGGTTGCCGTTTCTGCCGCTTGATCGTCGATTTGCGACAAAATCAGGTTACAGATGTTGATGTGGTTATAGAGTTTGTTCCAATCCTGGTTTTCAACCCATTGAACCGTAGATTCGTGGTCGCGTTCCACCTCCCGCTGCCAGGTGTAATAACCGAAAAGGATTTTGGGAACATCGTCATTGCTATAAGAATAAGTGCCGCTTGTCTTAACCTCGGTTTCGTCCGCCATAAAATGTACGTACGGATAATAGACTTTGTCTTTAGTGTATCCGTAGTTTAGGCCTGCTCCATAACATTTCATATATCCGGAACCGATAATCATTTCGTCTAAATCATTGTACGATTGGATATAAGCCTGGTCGTGGGAATATTCCGTCAGGAAATTGCTGCATGCAAAGCAGGTGCTGCAAATCATCCCGAGCATCATATAGAATTTATTTCTTTTCATACGTTGTCAATTAAAATGAGACATACAGTCCGAAAGAGAAGGTCGGACGTTCGGATAATTGTACCGTGGTGAAGCCGCCCTGAGTCGGCGTCTGTCCTTTCAATTTGGAGGAACAGACAATGAACGGGTTATTCGTGGAAACCGACAACTCCAGGCGTTGCAATTTCCATTTCGAAATCAACTCATCCGGAAATGAGTAGGTCAGACTCATGGTGGTACATTTCAGATAGTTGGCGCTTACGACACGCAGATTGCTATAATTGTACATATCCCAGGCGTTAGTGGCCAATACGGGAATCAAGCCGCTAAAGTAAGAACCGTTGGACCAATGGACGTCGTAAGTATTCACGCCTCCGTTGAGGATGGCCGGAATATCGGTGTATCGCTCATCTCCGGCCCGTTGCCAGCGATTCAGGAAAGCGCGGTTGACATTTCTTTCCGGATTGAAATCCTGGTTGTCGAACAACTTGAACAGGCGGGTTTTGGCACCTAAGCTATAAGCAAGCGTCATGTTCAAACGGAAATTTTTGTAGGTGAAGGTATTGTTAATACCACCCGATAGTTTGGGTTCGCGGGAGCCGGAGGCCTCTAATACGGTGGTATAAACATCGTGCTGACTCTTGCCGTATAGCCGCTCCGGATTTTCCTTATAGTCGTAGAACAACGGTCCGCCGTCCTCCGGACTCAGGCCTTTGAACCGGTAAGAAAAAAAAGTATTGACTGGCCTTCCTTTCGCTATGACCGTGCCGTTCAGGAAGTTGTCCACTTTATATTGGTCCGTGGAGGGTTTCGTTTCAATCCGGTTGAAAGTTTTGGAAACCGACGTCGAGAGCGACCACCGGAATGCTTTGCTTCGTATCGGCGACACGGTCAGCGATACGTTGAAACCCCGGTTCAGAATTTCTCCCCCGTTTACCATGTGGGCGTTGGTGCCGTTTACACCGGAAATTTCTTTGTCCATAAAAGCGTCTTTCGTCTTTTTGTAATAGAAGTCGGAGCTAATCATCACTCGGCGTTCCAACATAGAGAGTTCGATTCCGGCATTCATAGAAGCGGTGCGTTCCCATTTCAATTCCGGATTCGGATACACGGATACTTCCGATACCAATTCGTGGAAATAGTCGTCCAACGGCAGTTTCTTGATGATTAACTCCGGCGATTGGCCTTCCAGCATATTCCCCTGGTAACCGTAGGAATACTTTAATTGCAGGAAGTCGAAAAATCCCGTGGCATGGAACTGTTCCAACGGATTGTAGGACAGAGAAGCCGACCACACGGGCAGCAATTTTTCATTACCCTGCGACCCGAAACGGTTGGAGCCGTCGAACCGGGCGTTGGCGTTCAGTGTAATCCAGTTTTGATAAGAATAAGAAACGCTGGCATAAGCCGCAAGTAAATTTGTCAGGTTGTCCGTCAACATCGGACGGTTGGCCAACTGCCAGGCATCGAATTTGGGGTAAACGCCTTGCTGGAAAGTGGCGAACTGCAACCCCCGGTCGGGATAATATCCCCGGTTGGTGATGTCCGTGCCGACATATTTGCTTGAGCTGGCTTCCAAACCTAAGGAAGCGTTGATGTTGTGCTGTTCATCGGTGCCGAAATATTTATTGGCATCGATTTGCAGACGTGCTGTATAGTTCTCGTTGCGGGAAGTTTGTTGTTGCAATTCTCCGCCGGCAGGCAATTCACAGTTTTCCGCATCGATGGAACCTCCGAATTCGCCCCGCCGTAGACCGGCTACATGGAATGTTTCGGCGCCCCAGTATGAATCGACCTCCGTATTGGAAACGGAGTAAGCAAAAATGCCGTTGATTCTCAGCCATTTCAGCGGATTGTACAGCAGATTTGCCTGAAACGACAGACCCGAGCCGTTTTGAGTGCAGCCGCTGTTGTTCAGTTCGTGCAGAATGTTAAACCGATAATGGGTGCCGCCGTTCGGTTTCTGATAGAAGTGCAGCGTGCCGTCCTCATTCCGGAAAGGAATGGCGCGGCTGGTGTTGTAGGCATAATTGATGGGAGCCAAATCGCTTTGATAATATTTCTGGATACTCTTATTGCCGTCGAAGCTCAGCGAGGCGGAGAACTTATCCGAAAAATGAATATCCAGATTCAATTTTGCCGTATAACGGTCGTTGCGGTTGGATTTAATCACATCATTGTCGTCCGTATAGCCGATGGAGGCATAGTAGCGGATCAAATCGGAACCGCCCGTCAGACTTAGTGTGTGCTGCGAAGAAAAGACATCATCGCCCAAAGCGTCGAACCAATCGGTATTCAGCGCTTCCATGTCGGAAACCTGTTTTACAAATTCGTCATAAGTAAGCTGGTTGGCGTACAATTGGGCATAGAGGTACTCGTAACCCACCAAGCTGGTGTTGCCCGGGAAAATGTATTGATTGTTCAGCAAATCGCGCGAAAACTGTACCCGCTCTTTGGAGGTCATTACGTCGATATGCCGGTCGCTGTAGCGTGGGCGGAATTTAAACGTTCCGGTCATATTGTAAGACACCTGCGGTTTGCCTACATGTCCGCGTTTGGTGGTGATGACGATTACGCCGTTTGCCGCCTTCGTACCGTAGAGCGCTGTTGCCGAAGCGTCTTTCAGCACGTCGATTCGGTCGATGTCCTGCGGGTTCAATCCCGAAATGGCATTCCCGATGCGATTGATGTAGTCCGGGTTATTCAACTCCTCCGGGGAGATGTTCACCGGGTCCTGCTGTACGATACCGTCGATGACCCACAGCGGCTCCCGGTTCCCGATGAGCGTGGAAGTACCGCGGATACGCAATTTCGGAGCCACACCGATTTCCCCCGAATTGGTCATCGAAATCAGGTCGGGAATCTGTCCTTCCAGCATCTGGTCGATTGATGTTACGCCAGGACGCATGATGTCCTCGGCTCTGACAGAGGTGATGGCACTGGTGTTTTTGCGGCGGTCCACCACTTGATAACCCGTCACCACCACTTCGTCCATCTCCTGAGTGTCTTCTTCGAGCATAATCCGGTAAAAATTTTTTCCTTTTTCCAAAGTGATATGTTGGGATTTCATGCCGATAAAAGAGACGATCAGGCTCTTCATATCATCGGTAATATTTAAAACGAATTCTCCTTTTGCATCTGTCGATGTTCCTAAATTAGTACCTTCGATTCGGAGGGTGACACCGGGTAGCGGATGATGTTTGTGATCGGTGACGATACCTTTAAGTAGGATCGATTTGGGTGCTTCGGTGGGGGCGACTGTTCTTTTTTTAATGACCACCGTTTTTTGTTCAATGACATATTCCAAATTGGAGTCTTTCAGAAGGACATCCAGAATTTTTTGTAAACTGGCGTCTTTTAACGAGAGTGTTATCCTGTTCAAGGATTGAACATCTCCCGAGTTGAAAACAAATTCATAATGAATTTGTTGCCGAATACTTTCAACGACTTCTGAAAATGAAGCTTGCCGGAATTCAAGGGTTAGTTTGGGCGTTACTTGTTGGCCTTGTAACTGACTGGCATAAAAAGTACTTGCGACAAAAAAAAGTATTAGCCTAAATACTTTGAATCTACACTTCAGTGTTTCACCGAAGTATTTTCCTCGTTTTTTTTTCATAATTTTGTAGAATTAATACGACTTGTTGATATTATTGGCGAGTTTGCACGGAGAGTGGTACCAGCACTTTCCGTGTTTTTTAACGCTTTTTCAGAGTTATCTTATTTCCATCGATCCTATATTTTATTCGGTTTGTTAAAGCCATTTTATCCAAAACCTCGGACAAGGTTCCGCTTCGTTCTACATACAGGTAAAACTGCATTTTTTTCAGTTCTTCCGTTTCATATTCTACTTTCATATCGTACCAACGGGCCAATTCATGCATGATATCTTCCAATGTTGTGTCTTTGAAGATAAATTCCCCGTTTTTCCAGGCTAGCACCGTCATTAAGTCCGGATGATGCAACTGGGTTCCTTCGGTGTTTATCTCACATTGTTCGCCTGGTTTCAGTGTCAGTGTCTGCTTGGCATGTGATATCCTGATACAGCCTGATAATAAAGTAGTAAAAGAGGGTGTGGACGGGTAGGCTTTTATGTTGAATTTTGTTCCCAAAACTTGTAAACAGGTGTTTTCATATTCTACCCAAAAAGGATGGAGGGTGTCACGTTCTACTTCGAAATAAGCTTCTCCGCTTAGGTAGACCCGGCGTTCTTTCCCAAAACGGCTGGGGAATCGTAAAGTCGACTCGGCATTCATGTAAATTCGGCTACCGTCTGGTAAAGTCAGCATATAGTGACCACAACGTGGTACAATGATTTCATTATAATGCTCGGTCGTTTCTTCGTTAGAATCTGAAGAACTATTGGTTGTGTGGGGTGGCAGGGGGGCAATTAAAGAAGTGATGCAAGTCTCTTTGTTTAATTCATACCGTTTACCGTTTGCTGTGATTAATCTCACTGAGGTCTGCATCGGATTGATTTTTTCTGTTTCTTGCTGCGATAATTTGTTTCCTATGAAAATACCCCAGCCGATCAGTATACTGGCGGCTACTGCGCTTAGTCTTTTTATCCATACAATCCTGGCACGTCGGTAAGGATCCAGTTTTTTCCATACACGCTTTATGTCTTCGGGAGAAGGATTTTCTATCATCCCTTCTTGTCGGTAATAAGCGAATGTATCTTTTAGGAAATTCCGGTTTTGTTCATTTTCCCGGCCCCAGGTTTCCACTTCTTTTTTTTCTTGTATAGAAGCGGTTGCGGTTGCCCAACGTTTGATAATTCGCCAGTCGATTTTCATGAAGTTTGTTTTATCTGTTTATAACAAAACAACCTTATTTTAAATCGGGTTACAAAAAATAAAAAAATATTTTAGAAAAAGGGATAAATTCAACTATTGTTTTTGGAAGATGAGAAAAAAATATAATAAAGGGAAAGAATTCCGTATAAATTTATAAGCCCTTTTGATATGAGTGTGGACCGTTATTTCAGAAATATTCAGTGTTTTGGCGATTTCCCGGTAAGTCATATTGTGGAATACTTTCAATTCCAATACACGGCGTTGTTGCTCGGGTAATTGTTCCAGGTATTTTCTCACCTTTTCCAATAGATCCTGATTGTCTTCATATTCAGCTGTGCCGGAAAAAATCAAAGCTTCGGTCAGTTTATCTTCGTTCAGGTCTATAACCTGCATGTGTTTAAAATGATTCATACAGGCATTTTTGACAGAGGTGAAGAGATAACTTCTGAGATTGAGGTCATCAGGCATTGAGCTTGAAGAAATCCAAAGAGAACTGAATATTTCCTGGATGATATCTTCCGCTAATTCGTGGTTCATCAGGTAAGCGACGGCAAAACGATATAGATCCGCATAATAGCGGTTAAAAATCAACTCGAAAGTCTTGTGCGACTTATTTTTGAGCTCTTTTACTAAAGTATTATCCGAAGCAATTGACATTTCACAATCGATATCGCTTCAAAAATAGAAAATTATTAGAAAATAACATAAAAAAAGGAGCCCGGGTTTTTAGTCCGGGCTTTAATACTAAATATCAGGATTAAAAAAATCCTTATAATCCTTCCAATGTTTCTATGAACTTTTCGGTTTCCGGTTCGGAAGGTCGGCTCATGTGAGCGTTCATAATACGGCCTTCCCGATCGATTAGGATAAAACGGGGAATGGTAGAGATCATATAGGTTTTTATAAAATCATCATTCCGGAACGACTGCAATTGGATGCCGTTTAATTTTTCTTCTTTCACGAATTTTTCCCATACACTTCTATCCTGATCACAGGAAATGCTGACAAAATGGATGTTTCTGTGAGCGTATTTCTCTTCCAGTTTTTTCAGGGCGGGCAGTTCGCGGCAGCAAGGACCGCACCAGGTTGCCCAAACGTCGATGTAGACGTATTTTCCTGCTAAATCCGACAAGCTTACTTCCTGTCCGTTAATGTCCCTGTATGCAAAAGAAGGTGAGGGTTGGCCTGGTGCGATACGAATCCATTTGTCGCAGAGAGCTTTAAATGTGGCTTTCTTTTTTACGGAATGGACGTAGTTTTCGTAAAATGGGGATAGGCTGGGAAGATCAGATATACCGAGACGTTCCACATAGGCATAAATGATGTTGTCTACTAAATGTTCGATGACTGCCGGTTCCCTGAAATGCCGGGTGACATAGTCCAATTCATTTCGGGCATATTGCAAATCACTGATATTGTCGACATTTTGGGCTTGCTTCATGACCACATACCGTCTGATAAATTGTTGGTAAACGGCCAAATCGACAAGGTCGGCATCTTCGGTAAAAATGGAATCTATTTTATCGTAATATGCCTGGGTAGGCTGATACTCCCATTGTTGTGTCTGGAAAACATGATAGCCGGGATAATCGGGCAATGAGGCATAGACGGTGTAAGTCAGCCTTTTCTTTTCCAGTTCGGTAAACGGCGCGTCGAAATGTTGGGCATCCAAAAAGGTGAACCTATTTTTCAGGCAGGCATCCAGGCTGGTCATAAACTCCGCTTCTGTCAGATTGTAGTCGGGCGTGTAGTGCAGGCTATCATTGTTCAGATAGCGGTTTTTTCCGGCTCCTTTGCCTGTAAAAGTAGGAATGGGTTTGCCTTCTTCCATTTTGATGGTGACATCGAAACCTTTGCCGGGTTCTATGTAGAGCAATACATGCGAATCGTCCAGGAAAAGGGCTCCATAGGCAGGTTCGAATACGGCTGGCAGGGTGTATACTACCGATTGCGTGCTGTCTATCGGTAGGGTATAAGTAGAGTCTTTGGTCATCAGGATAGGGGTGGACCGAAGGGGTGAACCTTCCGAATGAAAACGAATGATGGTATCGGAAGTCCGGCTGCACGAGGCGAATGCAATCGCAATGACAGCCCAAAAAGCAAATTTTTTCATAAACTTAAAAATTAAAATCTTTCATTATTTCTTGATTTCGTTTGTTCAATCGTTCGCTTGCCCGCAAGCATTCTTCCATTTGCGGTTTGTCTTTCAGACGTTTGTAACCTTTGGCAAGTACATCGTAGCAATTCAAAACAATCCAATCGTTGTTCACTTCCCTATTTTTTTGAAGTCGGTAGAGGTATTCCACACATCGCTTGATTTGTTTTTTATCCGCAAGATGGTCTATCAGATATTCCGCCCATGCCTTTTCCCATTCTTGATTTTCGAAAAGATTGTTTTCTCCCAGATAGATGAGGCGGTTGAGTAGTTCTTCGGTATCACGGTTCAGATAGGACATTTCCGTTCGCACATAAGCGAGGTATTTCGGAAAATCTTTGACCGGATTCCTCAATAGGGTATCCAGAAATGTCAGTTTTTTCCGGAGATGTGCTATGGTGTCGCGGTTTTCTGTTTTAAATCCCGTTTTGATGATGTCGCTGATTCGATAGTAAGTGTTGATGGCGAGTTTCCATTCCAAATCATAACGATTGAATCCTCGGGCTGCAAAGAGATGCAAGTTATGGAGAATAAATTGGAATTCCTGGGATTCAGGCGATTGGATATAAACTTCTACCATGTCCCAGATTTCTTTGTTGAGCAGACTGTCGGTGGGGATGCATTTCAGATAATCGTTTGCCACAGCCTGACACCGGGCGTCTTCACCGGAAATAGCGAGAAGGTTCAGATAGTTTTTAATAAATGAAAATTCGCGGTTGCCGGCACGGTATTTTTTTTCCAGGGTTTGCCAGGAGATCCCGTCCAAGCCGTTTTGTACGGCATACAGGATGTCTTCTGCCGGAGAGGCTCCTATCATACATTGCATAACGCTGTCGTCCGGCCGGACGAGCAACATGGTGGGAAAAGCATGGATATAATCGCGGTGTTTGCGGGCAAAGTCCAGACCTGTGCCTTTCTCTACATCATATTTTACGCTGATGCAATGCTCGTTGATGAATTGCCCCAGTTTTTCCTGGGTAAGGATTTCTGTAGCCAATATCTTGCATGGACCGCACCAGGTGGTGTAACAATCCACGAATACCCACCGGTTTTGTTCCCGGGCTTTTTTCAGTACGTTTTCCCACGGTTCGTTGTCCATAAAGCGGACGCCTTTCTCTGCTTCCTGGGCAAGGAGAAGGAAGGAGGTGAATAACATCACCCCCATAAATATTATTTTTTTCATTCGGATTTGGTTTGTTTTAATTTATAGTTTGCTTCGGCTAAAATAGTATCGATTGATTCTTTTAGCCAGCTGTGATTTTCTTTCTGCATGGCGAGAAGATAATCGATGCATTGTTGCAGGCGTGGTACGTCATGCAATTGATGGACTAAATATTCCAAGATACTTGTTTGGAAGACCGGACGGGTGATAAAACCGCAATCCATAAGGTTTACAAACCGTGCATACAGTTTATCCGTGTCGCCGGAGAACCAACAGATTTCGGTTGAAAGTTCCGCCAGCGATGCTGCAAAACCTTTTACCGGATACTTTAATAAGGGACGTAGCTGTTCCGCTTTTTCATGCAGTCGGGATAAGGAGTCTTGAGCGTTAGGCTGTAAAGCTCCCAAAAGCAACATATTTACTTCGAATCCCATGGATGAGGCCAGTTCATCTTCCAGGGCGTAACGGTCGATGCCCCGTTTCTGAAATTCATCCAGATGTTCTACTACAAACCGGTATTCTTTGCTGTAGGGTGCTTGGACGATGTATCGTTTCATCAGATCCCAGATTTCCCGGTTAAACAGGCTGTCGATCGGAAATTGTGCGGCATATTGCCGGACCAGTTTTTCATGGGTCTCTTTTTCTCCGGCATAATCCAGTGCTTGCAGGTATTCTTTTATAAATCCGGCCTCCCGATTTCCTGCGGCGTATTCTTTGGCCATCGTGTAAATTGTGTTTCCTTGTAAACCGTCTTCAACGGCTTTCAGTAATTCGTCGGCAGGCATGTAACCGAGGATTTTATGGATGATTTCTCCGTTGGGTCGGATGATCAGCATGGTTGGATAGGCTTTGACTTGACCGGGATACTGCTCATTGAATTTCAGACCTTCTCCTTTTTCTACGTCGTATTTTACATTTATAAATGTCTTATTCATAAAGTTTCCTACTTTTTCCTGGGGGAAGATTTCCGTTGCCAGTTTTTTGCAGGGCCCGCACCAGCTGGTGTAACAATCTACGAATATCGCTTTATTGGCTTGTTTGGCTTGCTGCAATACGTTTTCCCACGGACCATTGTCGATAAACCGGGTACCTTTCTGGGCAAAAGTGCAGTTCGCCGCTGCCCAGCATAACAGTATAAATAAAATTCTTTTCATCAGGATGAATTATTTATGGATTTCTTTTACTAAACGCACACTCATATACCTTTTAGTTGTCATCGATTCCCGTCTTATTTTATCCTTGTTAAAGGTGATCATCCGGCACCAGGCACATCCGGAAAGAGTTTCGTCGGGGGTAGAACTCCAGTATATGCCGTCGATTCCCCAGGCTCTTGTGCCGAAGCCTCCCAAGTCGTGGGCATATCCTCCGCATAACAAAGCCAGTCCGCTGCCGGCATGGCCTTGCATCATCAGTTCTCCGACAAAATCTCCCCGCCAACCGGTTATGTCGGTTTCATTTTCGCGCATTCCCAGACAGCGTTCGAGTTCTTTCCAATCGTCGTCCGAAGGCAATCGCCAGCCGTCTGTTTCCAGGCTATTGGCTGCGGTGAAGTCATATAAATACCCGTATTTCCGGAATGTTTCTTCCGTACGTTCGTCATCGTCATAGAATACTTTGTCGCCAGCCGTCGGTTCGGCCCGCATATTTTCGCTCATCCATTGCAGATTTCCATAACGTACCCAGCGGTATACGGAACCGTCGCGCGGGTCTTCCCATGTTCCTTCGGCTTCCGGACGGACGGTAGGAGTCGCTTTTTCGCCTTTGTCGTCCGAACATGCCTGGCAAAACAGGCTGAACAATAAGATCGATATAAAATATTTCATAACTATTTTCTTTTAAAGTTAATAGACACTTACTCCGTTTTTCTCCAGGATCTTCACCAAAGCTTTTTGTTTTTGCAATACGAGAGGATATTCGGCATATTTCTCTTCGAATTCCTGTCCGGTCATGGAAAAGATTTCCAGGATATAGCCGAGCAAATCTTCTTTTTTATTGTAATAATAAAAAGTGGAATATACATCCAGAAATCCCAGTTCCATGACGGCTTTGGTGTAAGCGTGATAAGAACCGTAATAGGCTGAGGAATATTGATAAAAGTCCGCATATTCCTTTTCATCCAGCTTCAAGCAGGTTCCTATTAAGATTCCTCTTAAAATCTGTCTGACATAGCGGTAGCGTTCTGCTCCGTTCATCTCTGCTATTCCGTTGTTGCCAACAAGTGTTGCCTGGCAAGCTGCATAAGCCCCTGCTGTTTCCATCGGGGCATGGGACCATCCTAATGAACGACTGACCGTCAGTTCATTGACGATAAAAAAGGCATAAGGATAGAGAATAGACGGTAACTTAGGCAATACTTCTTCCGTCAATACCTGGACGATTTGTTTTTTCTGCTGCATGTCCGTCAGCAAGTTAAATATGATCTTGTCGTTACTGTAATTCGTTACCTGATAGTTTACGTCGATAATTTCGCACGACTTGTAAGTACCGGCAGGTGATTCCCGTTCGATGTATCCCAAAGAATCGTTGAAGGTAAGATAACAACCGGTGGTTTGGTGGAAATTTCTCCGGAGCGTCATTTCTTCTTCGGATGAGAAGTGCGATAATTCGAACGGATTGGTTTCCACCGCCGGGGTGATGTTTTCATGATCGGTACAACTCCAAAGGGCGCATCCGATCATACAGGATATGATGTAGTTTTTCATACGTTTTCAATTTTATAGTAATGATACTCCGTTTCGTGGAAGGCGTTCGTTGTCTCTCATGCCTTGGTTGGCATCCAGTTCTTCCGAGGGAATGGGCAAAGTCCAGGCCCCGTCATGAGGTGGCAAGGTGTAGCGGCGATAAAATACAACTTCGTAGGAGCCGCTGACATAACTGTATTTGGTGACCATATAGACATTCGACAAAGTTTTTTCTTCCGGATATGAATCATTGACCATATACCGGCGCAGATCGAACCAGCGGTGGCCTTCCAGGCACAATTCCCGGCGGCGTTCCTGCCTGATTTCTTTTACCAGGGCTTCCCCCGTCAGGGTTTGTTCTTCCATAAAATCGGAAATTCGGTGCCGGCGAAGGCTGTTGTAAGCGTCGAGGGCCTGCTGGGTATACGTTCCGCCCAGGCAGGCCGATGCTTCTGCCAGGTTCAGGTAAGCTTCTGCTGTGCGCAGGGCGAAATTATCCGATACATCGATTCTTTTTTGATAAGCATACCGGGCTTTGACATAAGCATATCCTTCGTCTTGTTTCGTAATAAAATACTGGGTGCGCAAATCTTCTTCAGTATAACAGTTATACAGCTCTTCCGATACGCCGAACTCTTTCGCATTTGTAGTTAAATTGGTGGGTAAGTGGTTCGATCCCATGGTAAAGATCAGCTCGGGAGAATCCTTGTAGAGAAATTCCCCGCCTGTGAAGCTGTTCAAATCGATCAGTTCCGGTTGTTCTTCCAGGCACGCTTTGGCCCATTTGACGGTCTCTTCGTAATTCTGCATATAGAGGTATACTCGGCTCAGCAACAGACAAACGGCCGTGTGGCTGGCTCGTACAACCGATTTCCGCGGTATTGTCTTTAAATATTTTTCTGCCGAATGCAGATCTTCCAAAACTTGTCGGTAGACTTCTTCGACAGTGCTCCGTCGATAAATCTTATCTTCAACGTATTCCGTCAACTTTAGCGGGACGGCCGGATCGGTCGATGCTGTGGCAGGGGAGTAAGGTTTACCGTATAGATTGGCTAAGATAAAGTAATAGGCTCCCCGCAGAAAGTGGGATTCCCCTTTGATGCGGTTTATATTTTCCTGATCCGCTTGTGTTACTGCTTCCTGTTTGTCGATCAGGGACAAAATCAGATTGGATACATTGATGTAATTATATAGATTTTGCCAGTCCTGGGCTTCCGGCCACATAATCGTTCCTTCATGATCCTTACTTACCTCCTGCTGCCATGTGTAGTATCCGAAAAGATATTGTAATGTCCTCAGATAACCGGAGCTTCCAGAAGTATTCACCTGGGTTTCGTCTGCCATAAAGTGGATATAGGGATAATAACTCTTCGAGAGGTCCCCTTGATAATCATAGAAAATTCCCTGACATTTCATGTAAACGCTTCCGGCCAGTAGTTCGTCCAGGTCCGTATAGGCACGGACATATGCCTGGTCATTGGAATATTCTGTCAGGAACTCGTTGCAGGCACAGCAAAACGTTCCTAAGAGACAGATGATCGTGTATAATTTGTTTTTCATATTTATCGATTTAAAATGAAACATTCAGTCCGAAAGAGAAGGTGGGACGCTCCGACAATTGGATTTCGGTAAATCCGCCTTGCGTCGGGGTTTGCCCCTTCAGTTTGGAAGAACAGAGTATAAAAGGATTCCCCGCAGAAAAAGACAGTTCCAGGCGCTCCAGGTGACATTTGGATAATAATTTTTCCGGGAACATATAAGTCAGGCTCAGGTTGGTACATTTCAGATAGTCGGCACTGACCACCCGGAGATCACTGTAATTGTACATCTCCCAGGCGGAAGACGCTAATTCCGGAATCAGGCCGCCGGTAAAACCCGACCAATGCCCGGAGTAGGCGACATAACCCGGTTGGCCATATCCGAGAATGGACGGAATATCCGTATATTTTTCATCTCCTGGACGTTGCCAGCGGCGGAGAAAAGCCCGGTTTGCATTTTGGTCGGAAGTAAATGTTTGGCCGGTATACATTTTAAACAGGCGGGTCTTGGCTCCCAGGCTATAGGCGAAATTCATATTTAGCCTGAAATTCCAGAAATTCACGGTGTTGTTGATACCTCCGGACAATTTCGGTTCCCGCGACCCGGAAGCATCCAGGATGGTGGTAAAGATTTCCTGTTTACTTTTTCCGTACAAGCGTTCCGGAGTTTCTGCATAATCGTCGAAAAGCGGGCCTCCGTCGAGATAACTCAACCCCCTGAATTTATACGAGAAGAAAGTGTTGACAGCTTCTCCTTTCGAAATGACCGTCCCGTTCAGGAAATTTTCCAGGTCGTACTGGTCGGTGGAAGGTTCCGATTCTATTCGGTTATAGGATTTGGAAACAGACGTAGAAAGTATCCAACGGATGTGTTTGGTGTGAACAGGGGAAACGGTCACCGATACGTTAAACCCCCTGTTCAGAATTTCTCCTCCGTTTACGGTATAGGAATCCAGACCGTTTACTTTGGAAATGTTCTTTTTCAGGAAAGCGTCTTCTGTCTTTTTATAATAGAAATCGGAACTGATCATTAAACGGCGTTTCAATATAGAAAATTCGATCCCTGCATTCAGAGAATTGGTGCGTTCCCATTTCAAATCGGGATTCGGGTAAATGTCGACATTGGCAGTCAGTTCGTTGAAATAGGTATCCATAGGTAGTTTCCTGATGATTACCTCAGGAGATTGGTTGTCCAGCATATTCCCTTGATAACCGTAGGAAAATTTCAATTGCAGGTAGTCGAAGAAATCCAGGATCCTGAATTGTTCCAAAGGGTTATAGGACAGGGAGGCCGACCAAACCGGCAAAAGTTTGTCGTTACTCTGCGAACCGAACCAGTTAGAGCCGTCATAACGGGCATTAGCATTCAAGGTAATCCAATTCCGGTAAGAATAAGACAAACTGGCATAAGCCGAAAGTGTGTTTGTCAGATTATCCGTAATGACGGGTTTATTGGACGTTAGCCATGCATCGTATGCCGGATAATCCCCCACATTATAAACGATGAATTGTAGTCCCCGTTCGGGATCGTACCCCCGATTGATGGTTTCGGTCCCTTTGTAGGTATTGGAATTGGCTTCTGCACCGAGCGAAGCGTTGATGTTATGTTGTTCTTCTTTCCCGAAATATTTGTTGATATCTAACTGCAAACGGAACGTCCAGGCTTCGCTCCGGGTGTTGGATTGTGTTAGTTCGCCTCCGTCGGGTAAGGTGGATTTCTTCGGATCTGCTATCGCTTGTCCGTATTCCCCGTATCTCAATCCGGCCGCATGGAATGTTTTAGCCCCCCAATAAGATTCCAGTTCGGTGTTTGATATCGAGTAAGAAAAAATACCGTTCAGTTTTAACCAGGACAATGGTGAATACCGTATATTGGCTTTCATAGAATAGGAAGAGGCTTCTTGTTTATTTCCACTGTTTTCCAGTTCATTCAGGATATTGTAATCGTAATAATATTGGGCAGAATGGTTTTTCTTGTAGAAGTATAATGATCCGTCTTCGTTGTTTAATGGAATAATTCGGCTGGTGTTATAGGCATAATCGATCGGGGCGATTTCGTTTTGGTAATATCTTTTTTTGCTGCGGTTGCCGCTTAAATCGAAAGAAGCGGACAGGGCATCCGTAAAATTGATGTCCAGGTTAAGAGCCGCGGTGTAACGGTCATTTCGGTTTGTGCGGACCACATCGTTATCGTCGGTGTACCCGATGGAGGCATAGTACCTGCTTTTTTCGGAACCTCCCGTTACGCTGATTGTATGTTGGGAGGAAAACGAATCTTCGCCTAAAATGTCGAACCAGTCCGTATTCTGCATCTCCATGTCGGCCACCTCTTTTTGGAATTGGTCGTAAGTAATGGTTTTATCGTGTAGTTGGAGATATAAATATTCGTAACCCACCAAACTCATTCCTGAAGGAAACTGGTAACCAGCAGAAAGTAGTTCCCGGGAAAACTGTACGCGTTCTTTGGATGTCATCAGATCAATATTCCGGTCGCTGTAGCGAGGGCGCAGTTTGAACGTGCCAGTTAGGTTGTAAGTGACAATCGGTGCGCCGACATGTCCGCGTTTTGTCGTAATGACGATCACACCGTTGGCAGCTTTCGTTCCGTATAAGGCAGTGGCAGAAGCGTCTTTTAATACGTCGATCCGTTCGATGTCCTGCGGGTTCAGGCCCGAAATGGCGTTACCGATACGGTTGATATAATCTGGATCGTTTAATTCCTCCGGTGAAACATTCACCGGGTCTTGCTGTATGATTCCATCAATTACCCACAGCGGTTCGCGGTTACCGATGAGCGTGGAGGTGCCGCGAATACGTAGTTTCGGAGCCACACCGATTTCGCCTGAATTGGTCATCGAGATCAGGTCGGGAATCTGGCCTTCCAACATCTGGTCGATGGTGGTTACTCCCGGTCGCATGATGTCCTCGGCTCTGACAGTAGTGATGGCGCTGGTATTCTTGCGACGGTCCACTACTTGGTAACCTGTCACTACGACTTCGTCTATCTCCTGACTGTCCTCTTTAAGCATAATCCGGTAGAACTCCTTTCCTTTTTCCAGATCGAGGTGTTGGGATTTCATACCGATAAATGTAACAAGCAACCCTTTGGTGTTTTCGGGGACATTCAGGGCAAACTCACCATGGGCATCCGTTGAAGTACCCAGTGTCGTTCCTTCGAGCACCAGAGTTACGCCCGGTAAGGGGTGATTGGTAAGGTCGGTGACGATTCCCCGGATTTTGCGAATTGTTCCTTCCGGCGAGGCAGATGGTTTGCGCCGGATAATAATCGATTGGGTATCGAAACGATATTCGAAAGGAGTACCGTCGAATACTTTAGCCAGGATAGATTCTACTGTGGCTTGATCCGCGTTCAGCGTAATTTTCGACAAGGCCGTGAGTTGGTCGGCGTCGTATACAAAATTGAGTTGGGTTTGCTCCCTGATTTGGCGGAACAGGACTGAAATGTCCTCGTTCTGTACTTTTACCGACACTTTTTGGTGTTGGGCCGATAGGCTGCAAGGCAGGATGATTCCTGCAATGAGCATACATAGCCATCGCCGGAGCGGAAAGCCTCTCCGCATAAATTGGGGAGAGATGTGCTTTTTCTTACTTTTTTTCATAAATTTGTGTTATTAAGTTAGTATTGACGGATGTTGCTGCATCCCGATATACGGCCGTAATGTGTTGCTGCACTTTACGGTTTTTTTTATAATTGCCCTTTATTGTCTTGCTTCTCGGATGGTGACTGTATTGCCCTTTATTTCGAAGTGCAGTGTTGCCGGGCCTTCCATCAGGCGGAGGATTTTTTCCATATCTTCGTAGCGGTTGATGATACCGGTGAACCGTTTACGGCGAACCGCTTCGTCTGCATAGGTCACTTCCACATCATACCAGCGGGCCAGACGTTCCATAATCTCTTCAATCGTTTCTCCCTGGAACACAAATTCACCGTCTTTCCAGGCTATATAGCTATAAAGATCGACGTCTTTTATCTGGATTTGCTGGTCTGCTGCCGTATATTCTGCCAATTGCTCGGGCCGTAGCAGGATTTCCTGTGCGGTGGTGCGGACGCGGACGCCCACTTTCCCCTTGACCAGTGTGGTTTGCACACGCCCTGTCCGATAGGTATTCACATTGAATTCAGTACCATATACTTTTATTTCTACATCATTGGTCATCACAATGAACGGACGGGTACTGTCGGGAGAAACTTCGAAATAGGCCTCTCCGTTTAACTCTACTTTCCGTTCTGTTTCGTTGAAACTGACCGGGTAACGGAGTTCTGTCACCGAATTCAGCCATACATGCGAACCGTCGGATAAGGTCAGCCGGTAAAAACCACCGATGGGAATGCGTAATGTGTTGTAGATTTCTTCCGTTTGGTTTTCCCTTTCGACGATTTGTGCTGTCATATAATCCAATTCGTTCGGCGAATCGTGGCGGATGTTGGTTTCTTGCAATCCCTGAATCAGGTTGTCTTGTTGATGCAGGAGAATCCGTTGCCCGTTGCCGAGGATCAATTCCGCGCTGCGGTCCAGGGAATTTTGTTCTGTACGCCACTTTGCGTGATTGCCGGGTGTATTCCGATATGCGGAAATCAGATATCCGCCGAACAGGCCGATCAGCACTACCACCGATGCGGCCACAGACCAATGTCGTATATGTCGCCGGCGTTCCTGGCGTTCCACCGTCCGGCGCAGTCGGCGCAGCTCGTCTTGGGTGCTGGAACTGAAGTCGCTGGCATGATATACTTCGTAGACCGCTGCCAATTCTTTTAATAGTTCGGCATGGTCCGGGTCGTCCATCCATTCGCCTGCCTGTTCTTGTTGGGAGAGTAACTGTTGTGCGAACT
>JAETOX010000250.1 GCA_021771575.1 Bacteroides sp.
GTAGTACAGTGTCGGATTGTCTGCCATCATCTGAAGTCCTGTTTCAAACAGGACATACAGAGCCATCTGATAGGCACGGGTACCGATACTACCCGAATTCGGACGTTCGGCACGGTATGTTTCCGGTTGATAGCTGAGCATCGCTCCTGGAGTATAATCCATAGGACCGACCGCATTACGCAAGAAAGGCAGGAAAATACTGTTTTCCGGACGGCAACCTCCCATCTGTTCCATACCTCTAACCCCTTCGTAAGACAATACATTCGGATATTTATACTCTAAACCGGCTGGTTTAAAAGCTCCATGAAAATCAACGAACAGTTTATATTTAGCCGCTTCAGCCGCTACCCTTTCATAAAAATTCACCATCCACTGGTCACTCCGATCCATAAAATCAATCTTTACTCCTTTTATACCCCATTCGGAAAAAGTTTTAAAGAGTTCGAAATTATTGTCAACGGTCAGCCAAGTCAACCAAAGAACAACTCCCACATTCTTCTGTTTTCCATACTGTATCAATTCCTGAAGGTCGAGTCCCTTATTTGGAACATAAGGATTACGAGTACTCTGCGCCCAACCTTCATCAAGCAAAATATATTCTATTCCGAACTTCGAAGCAAAATCTATAAAATACTTATAAGTATCCGTATTTCATCCGGCTACAAAATCCACCTCCGGACCATAAGGTGTTGCTCCATTCCACCATTCCCAGGTTGTAAGCCCCGGTTTAATCCATGAAGAATCAGCAATCTTACAAGATTCAGCCAATCGGGCTGTCATCGTATTTTCAATCAGTTGACCGTCATCACTGGTTATGACAAAATATCGCCATGGAAAGTTACGTTTTCCACGTGTTTTTGCCAAATATCCGGCTTCTTTCAATAATTTCACACTACGGTCTCCATCTTCTCCGAATTCTATCGGATTTCTTGGAAACACGGAAGTCAGTTTATCTTTACCTCCCTTGGAAGTCAGAAACATAGCCGGATAATCTGCCAGATCGGATTCACTGATGAGAATCTTGTAATTGTCTTTTGCCTCTATCAGAACCGGCAATAAAGTATATTTGTCTGCAGACCTGTTCCATTCATCTGGACGTAAATGGCTGTAAGGCTCCTCATAAGCTGTCTTAAAACCATCCGATTGCTGTACATGCAGCAAATATTCCTCCGGCAAACTTACCTGAAACAGTTCATTTGTTACTTCAACTTCTCCTTTTTTATCAGTAATGAAACGGTAAGCTATTCCATCATCGAATACACGGAACTCTACGGAGTAATTACCACGGAAATTCAAGAGCAGCTGATTATAATGATTGGTTATCGTAGAAAATTTAAAAGGCACTACCGGTTTTAAAGACTCGTTCACGGTTTTGCTTTTTTTCCCTATCAGTTTCGGATGAAGACCTAATGTTTTATCATCCATCTGCATTTGTAGTGTCCCATGCTTTAACAAAAGATGCTCCTTACAGAAGACATCATAATAAATCCCATCAGAAACTGTTATTTCCACCCGGATTGTATGATCAGGTGAAACAAGTTCATGTACTTTCTGTCCATACAGAGTCAAAAAACTACAAACTGTAACCAATAAAAACAAAATCTTTTTTATATCCATAATATTAATCTTTTTATACACAGCAATACTACTTATCTTTTACTGATTCTCAGACAAGCCCCTCCCCCGGCAGCCAGTTTTACGGAAACATTGTCACTCGGTTTCACTTTCAGTACCTTTACCTGATATGATTCTCTATTCGTCAGATAGTGCGCATCATCACCATCCAGTATCAGCTGGGCATGATATGTACCATCCGGCAAGAAAGACAACGGTATCGATAAAGTCCGCTCTTCCTCATTCGTTACTGCAGCTACCAGATAATCATCTGCCGTTTCACGCATCATCACTATATACTCACCTATCTTACCCGATAAGGTCTTACTTTCTTTCCAAGGCATCTTTTCCGCAGAAATAAAGTTCAACAATTCTGGATATTTATGATACATTTCCGGTATATCAGGAAGTATCGTCACCCCGGAAAAGGTAATCAAAGTCCGTGCTGTTTCCGATACGAGTGTGGAAGGAACCGGTTGACTCTCATCTATACGAGTAGTAGGACCTTGTCGTAAATCAAACATTCCGTTATTCATATCCACAGGTCCGGCCAGCATATTGACAAAAACAGTTGTGACGAAAGTCTTCGGTTCAAAAACCCGATGAGCATCCAATTGGGCATGGCAAAATTCACGAGTCACAGCATTCGGCC
>JAETOX010000251.1 GCA_021771575.1 Bacteroides sp.
CGCTCAACCCTGTCAGTTCCACCACATTTCCTTGACCTCCCAGTCGGTTGACAATGTATTGTCCTATCTGGTACCCCATTTCATAATTGTCTGCTCCTACATAAGCAGTATAAGACTCCGAATCAATTTTCCGGTCTACCAGTACCACCGGTATTCCTTTCTGATATATCTTTTCAATGACCGGAGTAATGGCAGACACCTCATTCGGAGCTACAACCAGCAAATCCACTCCATCATTGACCAACGTTTCAATATCTTTAATCTGTTGTTGACTGTCATCGTGAGCCGATTTGAATTTTAACGACACCCCCGGATAGAACAAGGCTTCCCGTTCTATTTCCCTATTCAATTGAGTCCGCCACGCATCATCACTACATTGAGAGACTCCGATACGCCAGACAGGCTGCTCTGATTCACAAGCGGAAAACGACAGGCACAGAAACAAACCCAGAAAAAACAGAATAAAAATTTTATGCTTCATAGGAAAGGTTTAAAGTAACACAAAAGTAATCGATAAGCTTTAATCTAGCAAGCAAGCTCTATTTTTTATTTGTATTTTGACAGGGAGACAAAAAAGAATACTGACAATTACACAGATTTGCGTCGGAGAAGGATATTGATTTTCAATATCCTTTTTAAAATAAGTTCTGATATTTTCAAAGATATCCGAAAGAAAGAGGGTCGGAATTGTATCCTGACAATCCAGACCCTCACCAACAATCTTCTCTCTCTAACTTAAAAACACTTTATTTCATACGTTCCTTCAGATAATCCGGAATGACCGGCATAGCACCATTTTGCGTACAGACGAATGCCGATACTTCTACAGCCAAACGATGTGCCTCTGTAATAGGCATACCTTTCAGCAAGGCAGCAACGAAAGTCGCAGTAAACGAATCACCGGCACCCACCGTATCGGCAACCTCCACCTTCGGAGTTTCCACAAATGATACATTTCCCGGAGTAAACACATAACTGCCGTTCACACCACAAGTCAGAATCAACATCTTCAGATTATACTTGGCCAACAGAATCCAGCACTTGTCTTGTAAGTCAATTCCCGGATAGCCAAACATACGGCTTACCGTAACCAATTCTTCATCGTTAATTTTCAAGACATTACATCTTTTAAACGAATTACACAGAATCTCCTTGGTATAGAATCCCTGACGAAGATTTATATCAAAGACCTTCAAAGTATTTCCTTCCGGCATCGCATCCAGGAATTTATTGATTGTTTCACGAGATACGACACTCCGCTGCGCCAACGATCCGAAACAAACAGCAGAAGTCTGCTTAGCCAATCCTTCCAACGCTGAAGTATAAGGGATATTGTCCCAAGCTACACCTTCTTTAATATCATAACATGGAATGCCTTCTGCATCCAGTTCTACCTGCACGGTACCTGTCGGATAAGGTACCCGTTCAATCATGCTGTAAAGCTTCTTCTCATAAAAATTCTCTAGAATTTCTGTACCCAGCTTATCCTCTCCTACTGCACTGACTGTCCGTCCGTCAAGACCAAATTGAGACACATGATACGCAAAATTAGCCGGAGCTCCACCGATTTTCTTTCCTTCCGGAAGCACATCCCACAGTGCTTCACCAATTCCTACTACGATTGTATTATTCATATTATTAATGTTTGATTTTTAAGGTATAAAAAAGTAAATAAACAACTCCTACAGTCATTACGCCAACAGCGCCGTCCTGCCCCATGGCATCGCTGGCAAATCCCATCAGCAACGGAAATACCGTACCGCCGAAAAGTCCCATAATCATCAGACCGGAAATCTCGTTCTTCTTCTCTGGCAATGAGAGTAATGCCTGCGAGAAGACAATGGAGAAGACATTCGAATTACCGAAACCTATCAGCGCAATAGCCGTATAGATGACATATTGGGCATCGGAAACAAACAACAGTACCATCGCAACCAACATACAGATGACACTGATGATGAAGAACAGCTTCGAAGAAATCTTCTGCAGAATAATAGAGCCTGAAAAACAACCGATGGTACGGAAAATAAAATACAGGCTGGTAGCAAAAGAGGCCTCATCCAACGTCATACCCAGACGCTCCATCAGAATCTTGGGAGCAGTGGTGTTAGTACCCACATCGATACCGACATGACACATGATACCCAGGAAACAGAGGATGATGAAAGGATTTCCCAACAGTTTCAGACAATCCACAAAACCGGAAGCCTTGTCGGGTTTCTCTTCTTCGATCGGAG
>JAETOX010000252.1 GCA_021771575.1 Bacteroides sp.
TTTCCTCATTGTATATCTACTCTTTCAAAAACATCATAAAAAAACATGTCATCCAAACAAGTACCTGTTTGCCGCCAACCGTCAGTTCACGAATCAAAAACAGACCTACTTATTTGAATGACAATATAATAGATAGAACCATCAGCGGCTATCCCAACCCCATCCCTTTATTTTTCATTGCGTTTACGATAACCGTTGGGCGTTTCACCCATAATTTTATAAAATGCAGCATAAAAAGATTGACGATTCGCAAAACCTACCAATGCACTAATCTCTTCTACATTTTTTTCCGCGTACCGCTTGTCAACCAGCAAGTGCAACGCTTCCTTGATTCGATATTCATTCAACAGACACGAGTAATTCATCCCGAAGCGTGAGTTGATGACCGCCGACAAATAACGGGTGTTCGTCCGTAATTCCTTCGCCAAATCCTTGGCCGAATAATTAGGGTCCTTATACTTTTTCTGAATCACAATCAGATTCAGAATCTTATCATACAACTCATCGGCAAGTTCTGCACGAATCATGTCACGGTAAGCAGCTTTCTTTTCTTTTTTCTCACGCAAATTGTAGCGTGTCTTTACAGATGCCTGCTCTTGTCCTACTGCTGGTTTTTCATTTTCCATCATTTTCCTTTTGATTTTAGATTACGGATTATCAATAAATAGGTTTTACAAAAATCGGAGTTCTTTTTGTAATTAACAAAAGAATCGTCCTTATTTTTCCAAAATTCTCCCAATTTAACGATGTAACCAATTGTTCCATTTCTATAAACAAATAAACTTAAAACTACTATTAATACCAAAGAATCGTTATATTTGTTCAGTAATTTGAGATTTTTAAGAAAAATATATGCTGAAAACGTTAAAGTCCTACTTCGGTTACGACCAGTTCAGACCCCTACAAAAAGAAATCATTACAAGCATTTTAGCTAAAAAAGATACCCTCGTTCTGATGCCCACCGGAGGTGGAAAATCCATCTGTTACCAGCTACCGGCCTTGATGATGGAAGGAACGGCCATTGTGGTCTCTCCACTGATATCGCTGATGAAGGACCAAGTGGAATCTTTACAGGCAAACGGCATCATAGCCCGGGCACTGAACAGTACGAACGACGAAACGACCAATGCCAACGTACGCTTCGAATGCCGTCAAGGCAGAGTAAGACTCTTGTACATTTCCCCCGAACGGCTGATGTCCGAACTGAACTTTCTCCTGAAGGATATCCGGATTTCCCTCTTCGCCATCGACGAGGCTCATTGTATTTCACAATGGGGACACGATTTCCGCCCGGAATATACCCAACTGAAAATCCTCCGCGAACAGTTTCCTCAGGTACCGATTGTAGCCCTGACTGCCACAGCCGATAAAATTACACGACAGGACATCCTGAAACAGCTGGACATGAAAGACCCGCAGATATTCATTTCGTCTTTCGACCGCCCGAACCTGAATCTGGAAGTCCGTCGGGGATACCAGCAGAAAGACAAGATACGTACCATCCTGAATTTCATCCGGAAACATCCGCAGGAAAGCGGCATCATCTACTGCATGAGCCGGAATACGACTGAAAAAGTGGCCGAAATGCTCAGCGACTACGGACTGAAAGTAGCGGTCTACCATGCCGGATTGAGTACTCCTGTCCGCGAAGCCGCACAGGATGATTTCATCAACGACCGTGTACAGATAGTCTGCGCCACCATCGCTTTCGGCATGGGAATCGACAAGTCGAATGTGCGGTGGGTCATCCACTACAACCTGCCTAAAAGCATCGAAAGCTTCTACCAGGAGATAGGCCGTGCCGGAAGAGACGGACTGCCCAGCGATACGCTGCTGTTCTACTCTTTCAGCGACATTATCCTGCTATCCAAATTTGCGGCCGACAGCAAACAGCAGGAAATCAACCTGGAGAAACTGAACCGGATGCAACAGTATGCCGAAACGGATATCTGCCGCCGGCGTATCCTGCTGAATTATTTCGGCGAAACGATGGACCATGACTGTGGCAACTGCGATGTCTGCCGGAATCCTCCCGAACGGTTCGACGGAACCATCATCGTACAGAAAGCACTGAGTGCCATCGCCCGCACCAACCAACAGATAGGAACCCACACCCTGATTGACATCCTGAAAGGTTCGGCGTCACAAGAAATCATCGAAAAAGGATACGATAAGGTCAAGACTTACGGTGCAGGCAGAGAAATCCCCGCAAGAGACTGGCAGGACT
>JAETOX010000253.1 GCA_021771575.1 Bacteroides sp.
GATCTGATGGTAGGTAACGCCATCCTCCGAGCATTCGATGCGGAAATCGTCTTCCCGGCGGCTCAGCCGATACCACATCGATTTGATGTTGGCGTCAATTTCCGTTGTGGCCCAGTCGGAGTAGCCGTGATTGGTTACTACACTCCCGAGATGCTGGAACTGGTCATTCTCATATTCGATCGAGCCCTTGATCCAGTTCTCGCTGTCCAGATAGACGACAACGCCGCACTGGTCGAACCGATGATGGCTGGCAAATTCCGTCTTGACAACAAAAGAAAAATACGGATCGCTGGTTTTCATCTGAAGCACGGGCGCATTGTCATTGCGGAAGTGGTAATAGGTTCTCTGCCACAGATCCGTATTCGGCTTCGTGGTAATCTCGATTTTCTCCGGGGAAATCCGGTAGGATTCCGGTTCTCTTGTCCACTGTAATTTTTCAACATCGAATTTCATTTCACATTCCTCCAGTCGTTCATTTTACGGTTTCCTTATGTTTGGCTCGGCGGGAAAAGAAGAAAAACTCCTTTCAAAATTATAGGTTGCATTTTCTTTATTTGCAAGCGAGAATTATAGACCAAAAACTCTAAATGGAAAGGCTTGACATAAAATTTTTA
The DNA here is from genome assembly GCA_021771575.1 of Bacteroides sp. Classification (GTDB taxonomy): domain Bacteria; phylum Bacteroidota; class Bacteroidia; order Bacteroidales; family Marinifilaceae; genus Odoribacter. The sequence goes on from JAETOX010000253.1 coordinate 615, forward strand.
TTCCATTATGCTTCTTTTAGAATTACCGGTAGCTCTCAATAATAAAAAGGAGAGCGAATATGTATCACGAACGATTCAGGGGAAGCCATTACGAGATCGGATGGAGATGGGGAGCCCAGCTATTTAAGTGCGGAAAATTTTTATTAGATCATGTGCCGTTTCCTATTTCACAGGAGAGACTTGTTTTTGCAGAGCAGTGCCGCCCGTTTTACGAGAAATGGTATCCGGAAATTCTGGAAGAAATCAGAGGCATAGCGGAAGGTCAGAACGTTGAACCTGAGAAGCTGGAGGCTGTTCTCTTTGGTATGTACTGCATTATGCCGGAAAATAAATGTTCCTGTTTTGCATTCCAGGCCGGCGGACAGGTTGTGCTTGCGAGAAACAGTGATTTCTTGCCGGAGTATGAGAAGCTGAGTATGAACTGTATCTATAAATTCAGTACCGGAGGCAATCATTTTCAGGGAAATACGACGGCTTATGTGGAGATGGAGGATGGGGTCAATGAATATGGCCTTGCCATCGGCCTGACCTCGGTATTCCCGAAAAAATTGGGCTATGGCCTGAATGCGGGAATGCTGCTCCGGTACGGGCTGGAAAAATGTCGGTCTGTAAATGCGTTTGTGGAGGCGTTGAGAAACCTTCCGATTGCGTCCAGCCAGACGTTTACAGCGGTTGACCGTGCAGGAACGGCGGCGGTAATAGAGTGTAATGCGGAGAAAATGGAAGTCTGCTATGTCGATGAACGGCAGAAATATGTCTCTGCGGTAAATGCGTTCCATCTGAATGAGATGAAACAGGATCGGGTGGAAGGGATCGATGATTGGAGTTCTGAGGAGAGGTATCAGACAATCCGGTCAGCATTTAGTCAGGGCGAGATAGAGGATGCAGTTTCTTTTGCTATGGATGTGTTGAGCGGAAAGCATGGGTTTCTATGCCAATACGACAGAAAGGCAGGAACGGACACTGTGTGGTCCGTGATTTATGATGTCGGCAGTAAAAAGATCTTTCGCTGTGAGGGAAATCCGTCACGGAAAAAATATGCGGAAGATGATCGCTTTACATTTTAACAGAGACGGTGACGGGATATTAGGAGGAGAAGCAGGGCAGGGAAAGAGCCTTGCTTTTTCTTCACAGTCATTAGTGTTGCTCTGTGTTTATTTTCGATAACATTTTTTCTACGTCATATTGAAATCCTTTTCTAATTATTGCGCGTAAGCGTTCTTCGTCACCCCAGCAATTATTTAAATTATACAGGGTATTTGATCCATACATCTGAACCAAATTGTTTTTTTCTAATACAGCTCCCTTATTAACAGGATGAGCAATGACAGCACAGCAATAAGAAAAGATAATGGCCAATGGTAAAATGATTTTACCATCTATATTAGCAATATAACTTTCCGTAGTAAACTCAACGGTATCGGGCATAGTGGCCTCATGTACAAGTGAGCAACGAAGTAAGTTATACATCACATCCTCTAAAGGGACTTCCTTTTTTGTTCCGTCGTTATCTGTCATAAAAGAAAAGGATTTGCTTGCCGATGGAGTGCCATTAGTAAGAGACCAAAAAACAAACGGCATACTATCCTTAATGAATTGCTTGTTTCGTTGT
>JAETOX010000035.1 GCA_021771575.1 Bacteroides sp.
ACGCTCAGCGGCATCCTGTACCGTAACGTAACGATCGGCACACAACAGTTCCACCGCCTCGGCATACTGTTCCTTGCACCACGGACGTGTACCGCGCGGCAGGTTATCATCCAGACCCAACCGCCGCCGTGCCTGCTCCCGAGATTCCAGTACTTCGGGATAATGTGTACGTAGCTGCCTGGCAAGGTTCGTTCCGGTCAAGCCGAATGCTCGGGCAATCTGCGATATGTTGCATGCAATGTATTCCATGCTGTCACATGCCGCGATAGCCTCCTTGTATTTAGCGTAGGTTTCGGGACGCTGCCCGCGTCGCTGACTCATCCTGATACTACCGGCCTCCTCCCGACTGCACTTGATGCCATTGCGTTTCAGCATCAAATGGCGATGGTAGGTGCCGATGTAGCGGGAAAATCCGCTGAGAGATACTCCGCACCGCCGACATATCTCGACATAGGAAAGGTCGGTGGCGATGTACAACTCCAGTGCGGAGCGGTATTTTGCTTCCGTCTCCGGCTTGCACCCTCTTACCCGGCTACGTTTGTTCTCTTTTTCAACATACCCACTTTTATCCGTGCGCGAAAATTCAAAACCGTATGAGCTATTGTCATCGTTTATATAACTTTCCGTCATCTTCACATTAATTCTATGGTATGTTGGATATTGACGCGTATATCTACATTAGTGTCCTGAATGTAAAGCTTATAGGACATCAATAGCGAAAGGATAATCCGCTATTGGTAGAGTTCGCCGTTCTGATACAGATTTTTCACATTCTCCAAGCCGTATTGGAATATAGAGCCCTTATCTTTCGAAAAAATAATATTATGCCCCATGCCGTCGATCACGACATCAGGCGGAACCGCCAGCCAATAAGTTACATCAAGCCCATATTCTGTCAGATCTATATCAGAGAAAATGCGGATCACTTTGACTTTATCGCCATTCTCGTTCTTTTCAATGATGTAAAGCCCGGCGAGCTTGTCATCCGAAGGCGAACGCAAATAATCGCATAAACGCCTGAGGTCATCATAATTGTATATTCCCTTATGCTTGGGAGAATGTCCCGAATTACGTTCGGGCATCTCATCCCAGCCAAGTATGGTGGTGGCAAATCCGAATACCTGACCATCTTTTACATGGAGTGTAAGCCCCAAATGCTCTCCTCCATTGAGACCGTCAAAATCCAGGTCGCTCAGATTGCCGTAATAAGGTCCGCAATCCTCTCTTATCCCCTCCTCCCAAGAGATTCCGGTAACGATGAACTCTCCGTAATCGGAAAACATGAACGGAGGAAGATAGAAAGGGTAATAAGTGGACGTCCCATCCTCTACAGGCGACACAGCATTAAAACTTAATCCTCTGTCAGAATCGGCATCAGCCGTCACTACAGGCACATCCAAATGGTTGTCTTTATTTACACCGGTTTTAAAATCAGCGTATTGGGGCATATCCGGGAAATAAATTACCACATCGCTCAACCACACTTTGGTATTGTCGAGTTTGGTTCTTTGCACTCCCGTAATGGTAATTTTACTTACGAGGTGGCGGAACATAAGTTCGACATAACTGTTGTTGGTGCGATAGGACACAGGACCTTTGACCGTGCCTATAAACTTCTCGAGCGCCTGATTGTTTCGGCTGTTGATACCCGTATTGGGAAGCTTGTTATCATCCGTAGGTTTGAAATCGACCCGACCGCTTTCGATCTTGTTGTCTGACATGGAGACGCCGTCAGGAACCGTCCACGCATGAAAGTAATGATTAGCAGAGGTGTTGAACCACTCCAGTTTACCACCCGCCGCATCTTTTGCGTCGAGGATGCCCGCCGTACCGCCTTTGCGTGTAACGTACACTCCATAGTTCAAAAAAGTAGCATCGGCATTATCCGCAAAAGCATGAATATGAACCTCTCCATATTCATTTTCAGAACTTATAAGGTCATACTCCGGTTCTTTTGCATCGGCGCGGGTGGCTGCTATTTTCATCACCCCGCCACAAAACCGGACCTCGTTCACCTCCCTTGACCCATCAATTTGCATATCATCGGCTCCGCAGGACGACAGTCCTGCAAAACAGAGCGCCGCAAAGGCTGCAGACAAAAGATGTTTGTATAGATTCATAGACTTGCGCTTTTTAGTTTTAATTGTTGGCAGGGGTGTCATCGTCCGATTTGTCATCGAACTTGTCACCGAAAAAATTGACTCCACTCACATCACGAGTGCGGTTTCCATTCGCCTTATATACCTCCTCGGAACGATGCGGAGGAATGATGCCGGCAAACGTGCCCAGGAACGAACTATCGCCCGTAGGCAGGGCTTCGAGCCGGGTGCCCCACCATGATGAATTGTGGACAAGTTCTTCCACATCGGATGTGGCGATACATCCGAAAGCGCCACCGGCTGCATAACGTACTCCCGGGCTCTGCTCACCGTTCCATCCGTACATATCACACATCGCATTGCAGTTGTCGATAAAGTAGTTGAACAGACGACCCGCAATTCCGCCCGTAAACGACTTGCTTATGCCCTGACCGCCTTTCACGCTCCCCTCAACTGTTATGTCCTTGAAATATTTTACCTGCTGCGATCCGCCCGAGCGCCGAAGTCGTCCTGCCATGCCGCCCGTAAAATTCCACGAGGCGGTAGACTGACTCGCATCAACATCCACGTTCAATGTCATATTCTCCACATCGCCGTATGAATAGCCGACGATGCCACCCGTCGACATGGCCAGCTTGTTGGAGCATGTATTCTTTATCGTTATACAAGTTGTAACCTGATCGGAGTCTCCCTGCGAAAACTCGGAGCCATCAGAGAGCATTCCACCATTCTGTCCCACGATTCCACCTATAAGGACTTCCGAATTTATCCCCTTGACGGCATCCTCCGCATGTATGTTGATCGATATGTTGCCACGCACCGATATGCCTGACACTATTCCGTTATTGAAACCCGCCACGCATCCGATATAATAGGTATCGGCACCTTCGGTATAGGGTAATTCCAGCGTAAGGCTGAGGTTGTTGATGCGTACATTTCCTATTCGGCCGCTCGTATTGACCGACCGCGCCAATCCGCCATAGCCATCCACCGCAGGATTGACTTTTCCACTTCTTACCGTGTTGCTTACACCGAGATTGTAGAGCCGTCCCTGAACATCGCCGAATATCGGTCGAACGGAATTATGGATATACTTGAAATTGCCGTCGAACGTAACCGTCGTAGTCAGATTTTCAAGGCTATTAAGATGTGATTCGGGGAAATCAGTATCGCTTAGCGGGTCTCTCTTGCTGAAATTGAGGTCGGTAAGCAAAACCACGCCCGTAGATGTCTTTTCGAGTATCTTCGTTTCGCCTTCGGAATAAGCCTGTCCCATCCCTGCCGCTTTCAGAAATGCCGGAATATCCTTAAGTTCGAAAGCTTTGTCGGGCGTATCGGGATCGGTCCACCCCCCATCATCGGTATCCTCGAATACGATTCCCATATCTTGCTTTATATTCAGTACATAAGAGTGGTTCGCCTTGAGATTGTTAAGCTTATCCGAATTGAGGGTTATGTAACTGCGATTGTATCGGTAGCAAAGCTTGCTTCCCGAATAAGATACTCCCGGTTGCAGATAGAGCGTGATTGTGTTTCCGTATTCGGACGGCACCGCTTTGTCAAGCGATCGGGATATATAAATACCGTATTCGTTGTCATCGGCGCTGCACCATTCGAGTTTTAACCCCTCGTTGTCATCGCGCACGAGTTTATAAGCGTTGTGAAACCCTGTATCGCCCGGCTTTGAAAACCAATATTCGCTCATGGTAGACACATCGAGATCCACTATCGATAATCGGGCACACAAGTGGGAGAAAGAGAGTTTAACGGTATGCCCGAAAGGGAAAAACTCCGCCTCGGTCCCCATAGGTCCTGTGTCATCGGATATTCCACCCTCCGTAATCTCACTAAGTGACCACACGGAACTCTCCGTTTCGGTTATGGTGCCGTTGGAGTGGGATATGTGATACGCTTTGAACATCCCGTAATCACACGAATACGGCCACTTGATGTCATGTCGGTCGGACACTGGCTTCCAGCTGTCGCCGTCATGCTTATAGGCACAATACTGAGGCCCTCCGACCTGTTTGCCCTTGTCGCCGCTACTCATTTCGCCTTCATAGAACCGTGCGGTTATGTGAATCACATCCCCCTTCACAAAGTCGGTCTTTCCCCCCGTAGCTCTCGACACAGGTTCGGTCGCAGCATAACGGGCCATGAAATTTACCGCTACTCCATTGCCTGTCTTGTTGTCGGACATTACCCCGAAATCATCTGTGCCGCATGCCGCAGCCGAACAAAGCACTATCACAGACATTATAGTCTTGAATATATGTACAACTATGCTTCTCATTGCTTTAAATCTAACTGTTTAACCATTATCTAATGATCACATTGGACGCGTCGATTTCGGTAATCGTCACCTTGTCGGGATTCTCAGGATTCCTACCAAGTATTCCGTGGTAAACTCCGGTTGATTCTATCGCTGCGCCCATGATGGCACCCTGGAAAGTACAATGCGACAAAGTCCCGCCGGTCATTTCACCTGCAAATGCGCCCGCTACGACACCATCCTCGCATCGCATCGATATTCCCGTGATGCGACAGTTAGTAACCGAACCTCCCGCCATGCGCGATACCATCGTGCCGCTCACAGCTCCCGCCTGTGCATCGACCGACAGCGACGACAACCTCAAATCCCTTACGCAACCGCCTTCTTCGATAGTACCTATGAATCCGTTGCCTGCTCCCGACAGTTTGATATTGCTCAGTACATGGTTACTTCCGCTCAACGTGTCGCATAGTGTCCTTATGTAGACCGAACCGGGCCTTAGGCATTCCGATAAATCCAAATCCGATTCTATGTGAAAATTCCACCGACGATTTGTGTATTTTCCGTAGGACAGCAACTTTCCATATTCTTCGGATACCGACATTTCTTCAGGCGACGGTCGACTGCCAACCGTCGGGTATTTTGTGATGAAATCATTGTAGAGCTTATACCATTCGTCAAATTGAGGACTTTCCGATATGCCATATTCCCGCTCGATGGTTATCTTTTCATCTTCACCCCATGCGATGATATTGCCTCCACGCACCGTAGGTTGCAGATTTTCCATTTTTATTGTAATCGGAAATACGCAATTGGGTTTAAGATAACCCCAATTTTCCTCGATAGGATTACCGGTTTCGTCAACTTTCTCAAACAATTCATGAGACAGATGTAGCTTATGCTCGATACCGTCATTGTCGGTAAGTTTCACGTAATCCACTTTCACCTTATCCCACGGGTCAAGATTCTCACGCGAACATGGGAGAATTACTTCGTAAACATTCCCGGTTTGTGTGCCGTCAGCCGACATTTTTGCCTGTGCCGTGAAATCCTTTACGGTTCCCGTCAGTTCGTACACCTTGAACGGATCATTGCCTTTAGGATTGTCCACCACCCGGACCTTATCGGAACCGGCACTCAAGCAGACTGTCACCTTTTGTCCGGAAACCTTGTTAAATCCCTCACTGCAAGTTATCCGCAACTTGCTGAATGCGTGCTCAAACCGATAGCCTCCACCCCAGTCGTGCGACGCTGTGAGGAAATCGTAGACCAAGCCGTTGTCTTCATCGACAATTGACACCCCTTCGGACGTGTCGATACCATCCTTGTACGGATAGTACAGGAACACCTTGCCCAGTTGGGAAGGATCGGCATTTACCGATTCATTGATAAATATATATCCATTGTCGCCAAGCGAATAGTCAAACTTCATAGGAATGTTGACCAGTTTGCCGTCGGATCCGGGGTCCATATTGCCTCCCGTGGAGAAAAGCCCCACGACATCGCTGCTCCCAAATCCCTCGTCCGCCGACATGTCTACACCGCCGGCAGCTCTTGAACCTATGGAGCAAAGATTCACCGCCACTCTGAGACCGCCGCAGCCGGTAAACGTCGCGTTATCACTCGAACAAGACATTACCGATACGACAGTAAATACTATTGATATATATACAATCAAATTTTTCATACTTCTGTGCTATTTAATACTGCCTGAAAGAAGGCTGATAAGATCGTCAAGTCTCGATTCATCGTATTTGGTATCGCCCACTGTAATCGAACAACCGTGCATTTGAAACGTGAAGTTGTCATTGCTGAACAGTTCCGTACTATCATCGATATCAAACTCCAGATTGGTAAACAGATAGAAAATCCATTTGTCGTCGGCATCTTTCTTGCCGTATCGGTCGACTATACGGAGCCAGTCCTTTGAATTATCCCCTTCGTCCAACTTATTGTAAGCCGCAATGAGCATCGTGAAATCGGCCAATTCGTATATTCCCTCATGCTTGGCGGTAATGCCGTGGGTACCCTTTTCGGTCCACCGCTCCACGGAAGCTGGACGGAATTCAAGCACCGGTTTATCATTGTCATGAAGCAAGGTGACATTCAATGTAAGGTGCTGTCCTGCCGTCAGTCGCGACAATGTCTGCATGGAGGTCGTCCCCTCCGGAGTAGTTACGGAGAGCGAGGTCGGCAATGCCGCCGAATAGGTTCCGGCATATTCACCGTCGGGAATGATTATCTGCAAGCGAGGTCGGTCGCTGCCTGTTCTCAGACGCTGGGGCGGAAGAATGAAAGCCTGTGTCCTGTATTCGAATTTTGCCGTTTCGGTTCCGGCAATCTCCTTTGTCGCGGATTCGGGCAACCATTCCTCAGAGTTGTCACGTAACATCACATCCGAATATACCGGAGTATCGGCCAAACCTACCTCACCGGTCATACGATTGAAACTGTAGGGGCGTAGCACGATGCCTTTCAGGGCTACAGTGGCATTACGAAGTTCATCGCTGCTTGCCGATTTTACACAGACCGACATCATGCTCATGCGGTGATAAAGTTCGAACCTGAGATTAACCGTTGTACGATCGGTCAGTTTCAGGCTTCCCCACACGATATCGTTTTTTGCCTCCGGAATGTCGAAGCCGGCCACGTAATCGTCGGAAAGCTCGACCAGAGATTTGTCATCGTCCAGCACCACATTGTCAAGATAGAATGTATAGCTCTGACTATGACCTATATCGCTCCATGTGAGGAAATGTCCGTCGGCATTGGTGACAAGCCCTGTCCCTTTTGTGAATACGCAGGTATCAATCACATACTTGTCGGGCGTGGAGGGATAGGAAATCCGATAACCGCTGCCGTCGGGGACAGTTCCCTCTGCCATACTGCGCGTCTGGCTCACATCACTGATATCACCTCGAATTTCAAACCGGCTTTCAGGCTCACTTGCCAAATCGTCATGACATTCCGAGCATGCGACGGCAACCGACACCATCATTGCCGGCAGTATGTGTCGTAATATATATATACATTGTTTCATTTTCTATGTATGACTGACTGTTCATTACTCTTTTTCAAGGCTCATGTCTACTGATGCTTCCGCCCAGGGCTTGACTTCCGTTTTTACCAAAAACGCTTTGTTGTCGTCCTCCTTTATGATCAGATGCAAATCGGTAATCGCTCCTGCCGTCACGCTTATATTGGCAGCTCCGATGCTCGGAGTGTACACGTAGACACGTTCCTGATTGTCAATTGTGTGAAGCTTCAACCGCAGGATGACTTCGGTTTCTGTCAACTCTTGTTCGGGAATAATGGCTGCAAAACTGTACACATAGCAATCGTGCCCGTGTATATCCTTGCCTTCCTCTACCCCTTCGAATTTTACCGTGTCATAAAGCGGATGCATGGTGACATCACCTCTTTTTTCCGTCGTTGTCTCCACGCCGGGTGATTGGTCGGATGATACGGCCTTGTTGAACTGATAATTAAATTGCGTAAGCATTTTCGGCAATACGACATTATCAATCGCACCGATACCGAATCCTGTATTGTCAACGGGGTTATACTTGTGAAGAAATACCTTTACCCTAACCATGGACAGCACGTGCCAAAAATGCAGACTCACTTTCTTGCCGTACTCGCTTTCGAGCTGGACGTGGTGAGCCATCAGAATATCAGAAGCGAGAAAGTTCTCATTCGGACGCTGATCGGCATACACTTCATTGCGATACTTGTGAAAATGCGGAAATACTATGGCATCGAATTTATAACCGCCTCCGCCCTCGGTCTTAAGTTCACTCCACCGGAATCCACGGCCGTCCATCGGACGGAAATTATACTGGCCTCCGGTAAGATTGCTCAACCCGTCATCGTAGACATACCATTTGAAACCCGCCTCATCGGTAAAGTCGAGATCGTCTCCCACATAATTGTATATGCGGAGATAACTGGAATTATGAATAAACGTGTTGTGCAGATAATCGTTGTCGGGATCGACTGCTCCGGCTTTGCTGACCGCTCCGAAGCCTACAAAATCATCACCCAATATCTGGCTGATATCAGTTCCGGCTGCCGGTTTGTCCGTATGAGAACATGCCGTCAACAAGAACAATGCTGAATATAAGAATACCAATCTCAGGTTCATAGTTTTTCTTCCCTTCTATTTAGTTTTCGTTTCCGGCACCAACTCTCCCGTAACAGGGGCTGAGGTTTTCCAAGGCTGAATCTCGGCATATATGGCAAAATTACCCTCGCCTTTGAACGTAATCCTTACATTCACATGGGTATTCCTGAACAACGATGACAAATTAGGCAACACGGCGGTATAACTTGCCGCTTTCCAGTTTTCCGGACTGTCGGTCAGATCATAAGCAAGCTCATTGGTCACCACTGTCAGGCGATATTGCTGTACCCCCAGGCCCTCATTATGCCCGGCAGCGTCGTACCATGCGTCATTTTTGCTTTCCGATATGTATATGGCATTGGAATTATAAGTATCAGGCCGTCTGGCTTCATCGCCTTTCGGGAAAATTACGGGAGCGGAAGGAGCGTCTTTTTCGGTGTCATACCAAAACGAGTAAAGCGAATGGCCGGCTTCATCGGGAATCGAGTAATCGGTAAGCCACTCGTAGCTCTCCTTGTTCTCACCCTTTTCGGCCTCCTTGACCATCCAGTCTATCCAATCTTCGTCAAGCTCTTTTACAGTCTTCAACTCGCTGTCGACAACGGTAAAAGCTCCCGAAGCATTGCGGTTGACATGTGGCATCAGATAGGAACGATCAGCTAATTCTTCTACGGACCATCCCAATAGTTTGATTCGCCTCTTCCTGGCTGCGACAGGCTCGCCCTCCAAAGGAACGCGGGTGGTCTCATTGATGTAAGTGAACGTTATTTTCGACCACGCTCTGACCACATATAATGCAATAGTTTGCGGTGTCTTTTCCATCCTGACCTCATACATGGCGCTCATGGGAACACCTTTTTCTGCCACCGATTCGTCCTGCAATGTTGTGCATATTACATTGTCTATGGGAGCAAGTCCGTTACCATCAGGCTTGTACAAGTCATCATCGCTGAGATCAATGCGTACACTGGAAAGATCATCACCTGTCGGCAGTTTCTTAACCTGGCTCTCGTTGGCTATAAGGTATATGCGCTTATCAGAGGAACCTTCGACAGGAAACTCCATTTCATCGGATATGCGCACACCTGTACCGCCGAAAATTTCCAGCCTGTTGTGCTCAATATTCCAATATCCTGCGCGGTTACGGCTCGCAATCACGATACGTAGCGTGTGCATTGTGTTTTCTGCGACCGATTCCTCGGCTTTTACCGCATCGACCGACCTTGCCGTCAAAGTCAGTATCACCTCATCCCCGTTTTCTCCATGCTTGTATGGAGTATCGGAGCACGCTATAAATATCATCGGTGCGATGATACAACACACCAACTTATATAATCTACTGTCCATAAGTTAATGTTTTACTGGCTTACAGTTCCGCGTTATTTATCCGCACCACCCAATCGTTGACCACAATACGGGTATTTATCCATGATTGATCGGGGCGAAGGAAAAAAAACAGGGAAAAATGGCTCTCTCTGTCCAGATATTCCTGATCATCAGTCATGTTGTAAGGAGGAAACTTGTAGTAGTCGCTACGCAACAGAACAAGGTAGTTGATAATGGGAAAATCAACGATCGTGGCGCCGTCCGACTTGCGCTTTATGAGCAACCTGGGACTGTTTTTGGTCATCAACCGCGATGTGCTGATTTCCGCATAGGCCACCGTCACCTCCTTAGGCGCCACGTTATTGCCCACAATCGATACTCCTGTATACGCCTGACCCGTAACCCATGGCTTGTAGGTGACGGGTAACTGACCGTCAGTCACAAGGTCATTGTCATATGCGAACAGAGAGTTATTGTCGGTAATCTCAAATAGAAAGTCGTCCACATCCACCGCTTCACCGGACTCCTGCTGGAGTACGATGCGGATGTTATTTGTGTTCTTCATCATCTTTACGGTACCTTCGTTGTAGAGTTCGGCGGTAGTCAAAGTCAACTCGCCCCAAAACATATCATGTAGCCGCCTCTCGGAGGGAACAGGTGCAGCAACACGATGGATATCCATCCCCACCTGCAAATCCGTGTGCATACTTTCGGCAGACGGTTCCCGGAGCACCGAAAAAGTCTTCTCCCCGCAAGCAAGCCCGCCATATGCGACAAAACGGTATGTCCCTTCCTCCAGATCCAGAATCATGCGGTAGTTCTCATCCTGCAATTCGGCGCCTGTCACGACCTTGGTATCCACATAATTGCCGTTCTCGTCATAGATGTAAAGTGTGAGGCAGTCCACGCTCGACGGAAACGCATTTGCATACAACATGTTATAGTCGTAAACAAAGCGCAGGGATACCCCGTGCGGACAAGGTTCCAGGTCATCATATATGCGTTCGCACGACGAGAAAAAAACTATGGATGCGGCGCACAACGCCGCACCCAAAAGTGTTAATATGAAATTACGTTTGCTATTTCGCATCTTTCACTTTCTAAAAGTCGATATTGTTTACACGAACCACCCAAGGCAATACCTCGACAGATACACTCAAATAAACGTCGCCTTCTTCGTCCGGATCATCAGGATCTTTCGGATCGGGATCGTTCTCAGATACCCGCGGATGACCAAGTTTGCGAATATTGGTTACGGCCAGTTTGTACACGTTATTACGAACAACGCCGAACTCCATAAGTCCCATAACACCGGCATTATTGTTATTGTTGTGACGGTTCCAGTAGAAATAATAGCAGTAATATCCTGCCCCGTTATCAACGTCGCTGCTCGACTCGTAGAGAGTGAACCCGGCATTCTTCACTGCGGCTTCCTTGAATTCTTTGAGCTTTTCAGTATTTTTGCCATCTTTATCATTATACCAAGCGTTCCATTTGTAGTCCGCACTATTTTCATCGTTGCTATAAACAGCATCGACCGACGCCGTACCTGCTACAGGCACAACACCATCCTTCGGTGTTCCAAATGCGGCCGTGTACAACGGATTACCCGGTCCACGCTCAAGGGCCATTGCACGGACTTCCGTCCACCTTACAAAGATTTCATTACCATAAACATAGAGAATAGGATCTTCTGCGGCATTACCGGTAGCATTATTAAGTGCATCCGCCAATGTACCGGAAGCACCTTCCGGGGCAATCATTTTACCCTTGAACACGATACCGGTGGAAATACCATTCTTCTGCTTATTGATACCAGGAATAGTATTTTCAGTGACATAACGCCAGATCCTGTAATTGCCATACGTTCCAGTACCTTCCCAATCCGGATTGTCTTCAGTGCCACCAAGAATATCCGGAATCTTTGAGGTAAACCACTGGTTGCGGGCTGTTGCATCGATACCCCATTCTCCATTTTCTGGCGTATACCCCAAACAGAAATTAAAATGTTCTGAATATTTATTGCCTGATATGATGCTTTCGTCGTTTTTTTCGGCAGCATCGGTATCAACCACATAATTGACAGAAGTTTCAATACCGCAAAGATTGGCATTCGTATTCAAGCCGTCTGTTGATACACGGCGCAAGTAATAGAAATTTTTGCTCATGTTGACAAGCGCCATCTTTTGGAGCTGAATCTGCATGATAAGATTGTCTTTATCATCTTTTACGACATCATAGGTGTTAGGGCTCTGGGTGTTTCCACTTCCGTCCTTGAAATCGAAACGGGCAACCGAACGCTCTACCTTTATGGCACCGCCATTGTCTATCCCTTTATCAGAACTACCACCGATGATAGGATTATTATCTGAAAGTTTGAATGGCTTATCCACTGTGGTAAAGTCATTCCAATCAGAAAAGTTTGCCGGAAACTTCTTTGTGGATATTTGGTATGACGACATCAGAAAACCGCCCAGATGGTCAGGACCACCCCAGATGGCCGCGTTGTCGCTTACCCCAGCCGAAGTCTCTGATATGGTACAAATTTTGTCATACCAAGTCTTGTCTTCTGCCTGTAGATTGGCAAAAATCCCTCTTAAAGCATTGATCGGGTTACAAAATACAAATACATTTATTTTTTGTCGGTCCTCGGTAAGTGTAACCTCATCTCCTCCATAATAGCCCGAGAGGACGGACTTTGAAATGGACTGAACTGTGGTCACTTTGCCATTGGCATCTGTTACAAGACTTTCGGACTTCTCTGCGCATCCGATAAACTTGTTATCCTTGTCGGCCAATACCAATAGGACAGAGTGAACCTTGTTCTCGTGATCCAGACCGACTTCGATACCATCGCTACTTCCTCCATCATCCGTGGTTGTACTGCGTGTTCCGGTTCCCACAGGGAGTTGTACCGTCACGTTCATGTACACTGCGTCTTTTGAGTTATTACTTTCCGTTTCTGAACTCCCATTTGTCAAATCATCATGATTGCACCCGACAAACGCCAAAGCAAGAGCGGCAGCAAAAAACTTGTACAATTTTCTACTATTCATAATTATGACTATTTAAAATTGATTTTATTTATTTATTCTGTATATCCTCTTCCAGCCAATTCAGTTAAGGTGGCGATTGCCTTTTGAAGCCCCATTTCACGGGCTTTTTCCAGAAACACTACGGCAGTTTCGTAATCCTTTTCACGTATGGCAAGTGCGCCTCTTGCATAGACGGCTTCCGCCGAGCTGCCTGCCTTATCAAGATAGCGGCGTGCGGCTTCAAGATTGCCATGCCGTATGGCGGCATTGGCGGCATTCAAGTTGGCAATCTCATCATTCGGGAACATACGTACCGCAGTTTCAAATACGTCGGTAAATTCAGCCGTCCCCGGTTCATAGGTGCCCGCGACAAGATAGAATTCATTCAGGCTCAGATTCTGTGGCCGTTCTGCCATGATACGCTTAATATCTTCCACATTGTTATAGCTACGTATGTTATAATCTATGCGGTAATCCGTATGGCGCAACGCCGGATAGCAATGCTGCAACAGGAAACGATATTCTGTCGGATAAGTGCGTTTTATTTTTGCCTCTTTCTCATCCGGATCGAGGTTACTGTCGATCATTTCGAGTATCTCCGTGCGATGATCGAGATTGGAATTTTCCACGTACCGTCGTAACCCCTCCCAGTCTTCCGGTTCGTACTCTGTGACAATAATGTCATCGGCAAAATGATATAATTGCCGTATATGCTCCTTGAGCGACTTGGTACGCCCTATCGCCAAATCGCGGTTGTGTGTATAGGGACTCTCGGGCGAAGCGTATCCTTTGAGCCATACGGAAACAATAGATACGTCTCCGTCATTACGCACGGAATCGATGGTGGCCTCTATTTTGCCGAGTTCCACCGTGTTGCGGCGGTATTCGGGATAAATCACCGTTTTATTCACGGGAAAGTCGATAAATGCCGAACCGGACAGTGAACGACTCTTCATCATTTCAGCTTCAGGGCACACGAACACCAGTTCCGGGAAGAACGCCTCGGTATGGCGTCCGAGCGATCCGCCCTGTTCTGCCAGCAATGTGTTACAGCAGCCGTAGTCGCTACGGTGGAGCAACAGTTTTGCGCCGTCCATCCAGTCGGCATAAGATAGAATATTACGGTACGCGATGTCGTCGGGTTTCTTGGAGGCCTTGTAGCTCATTTCGTCTTTGCCTGTAAGCATACTCTCTCCGTTACGCACATAAAAATAGTAACGGCGACGTCCGTAAATACCAATTGACGGAAGGTCGAGCGAATCTGGCCCATTGACAAGACGTGGCGTAAGCAATACAGCCCGGTTGGCTTCCACATTGAGTGCCGCCAGATCTACTGCCATCTCCACGGTGAGGTATTTGCCGTTACGCTCCATCTTGAAGTGATTGATGGAGACGCCGGGTATAATGTCTGTTAGCTCCTGTGCCACGGCATCCGACACGCTTCCCAACCCGAGCAAGGTTGCCAGTATGAATATCGTCCCTTTCATGTTCATCGTAATTTAAAATAGGTAAACTAAATTGATAGCCGCTTTCGTAGGTCCCACGTAATGGTGCGACTTGTTTGTTTCAAGTTTTTTCCCACACTTTGCACACGGATATTTGTCGTAACGGGTATAAGAATAGCCTATACCGATTTCGGCTTCCAGGTTCCAATGCCGTCCCAATATCCACGCATAGCCGTAAGCCACTCCTGCCCCGACGAACCAGCCTTGATAGCGAGCATTTTTCAATTTGCGGGCATCCGTACCCAGAAAGTTCATTTTGCCGTCGATACCGCCAATGTTGTACTGCCCGCCATGTAAATGTGCACCCAAGAAGTGCGCACCGAAACGATCACATAGCCAATAACGGGCTTCGGGCTGTACAGCCCAGTGTTTCCAGCGGCGGTCGTGCGAGAGAGTCCACGCATTGAATTGTCCCGTGATATCCAACGTCCATTTCGGGGCAAGACCCACTTCAATACCGAGGTTCGGGTTGAAAAAGCCATCGGCAAGCAGGTTAGTCTTCAACGCTACATCCTGCGCCTTGACACCCGAAAACATTGTCAACATGACAATTATGGCAATCAATTTCAGTCTCATATCCATTATATGTTACAGTATGTTCGTTTTATATATTTTTCTATGACATTCATTTGCAATATATACACGACATGCATGTAAATACAAGAAAATCAGTATAATACATATTTTCTTGATATACATACAATTTGTTTCTAATTACTTCTCTTTTTAAGAGAAAGACAAATATAATATCGCCTTATTATTAGGAAGTTACAGTTAAAGTATGGCAGATTATGCACAACAAATTCCAGTATTCGCTTAACATTCGATCTGATTTAATTTAGAAAACCAATTTTTTTTATCAGTTTTTGTTGTCGTTTTCTGCGTTTTCACTAATTTTGCAACAGAATATTATTTCTCTTAAAAAGAGAATCTTACAATTGCCCGACAAATCCAAGATCTCTCATCACTTACAAAGATTTTAATATCTGGCAGTTGGTTTTGTGCACAGCGGATATCCTCCAGTGAAGCGAGATATAACGTGCATGGTTTTCATGGAAGGGTGCCCATATCGCCTCGCCGACGGTTGCCAGCGAAACGTTTTTGCTCTTGGCGATGGAAGCCCACGTATGCCGACCGAGGTAACTCGTCAAGGGTATGGCCAGTCCCAATTTTTCACAGAGCCTAGATGGGCAGCATTTTTATACTTCCGGCGTTCATCCGCATCCATCTTCTTTATTATCGGCAATAGATAAGGCAGTCTCAAAGCGCATAAGTGTATCTCCTAGTATAGACGTAACTGATACAATCCCTCTTCCGGATTTTAAGTCAGGAAAACAATTTTTGGCGGCAGTTTTTCTTCTGCTATATCCGGCTTACTAAAGTCCTCCTGCCCCGGGAACAGCCTGCCCGTTTTTCATCAATTTGTTGCAAAGTCGACTATTTATGTTCGGCAAAGGCGGGCGTGTCGAGAGAGCGCGCCACTGCCAACGTACCTGCTATAACGGATAGCAGAGAAACAAAACTACAAACAAGCAAACTCAGCCAGGGGATAGTCAAAGCGAGGGCAAATACCGTACCGATACCGGTAACCAAAGCAATATTTTTATTTACGTAGCGAACGCTTTGTTTGATATTGAAACGCTTGCGTTCGATGGCATAATCGATAAAAGAAAACCCATAGAAATAAGCCGAAGTAAAAAAGATGGCAAAAGGGGCAAGCAGACCGATCACGGGAATAAAGGAGCAAAGAAACAATAGGAAAGAAATCAGCATTTGAAAAAACATATTCCGCAGGGCAATCAATATACCCCGAAAAATTTCAAAAGCAAATTGCCGCCAACTAAACGGATATTCACGGCCTGTAATATGGGCTTCCGTACGTTCCGAAAGCCAGGAATATACTGGTGACATGACGATTAGAACGAGATAGCCGCCAAAAGCAACAAATAAAAACAAATAAAGGATTTTCAAGACAATCCTGATCAGTATACTGGTAGCGGTATTTACCCATTGTAACCAGGAAATTCCCTGTATCCAGGCAGTAATTTGTCCTTCCACCAAACCATACAAGCTATCGCCGGCGTAGGACACCAGGATATGTCCACCGATAAATAAAAGCAAAAGAACACATACTGGAAATAATAAAAACCACCAGAATTTCCGGCTGAACAAAATGTCCAACGCTTTTCCATATAACCCTATCCCTGTAATGAATCCCATTATTTATTGATTTTTAATGCTTTCCGATAAATTTCCCTGCCGGTAAGGCATCTCTTCCATCCGTCAGCCATCCGAGTGAGAAATTGGTAAAATACATCGAATAATCCGACTCCCCTCTTTCATTTTCTTCAGTATAGATTCCAATGGAACCATCCTGTAAAATACATAGGGAGGAATAAGCGGAGCCACCGGCACATACCGTTTTCTTTACGGGCCAGGTCTTTCCCTCGTCATAGCTGAGAAATACCGTTACATTTTTCCGGTCTGCCGAATCATTTGGAACACTATGCAGAAGACGGTTTTTATCATCGCCGGCCTTCAAAGAAGTATAGCGGATTATATCCCCATTGCATCCAGGCTCTACCATTTCAGACCATTCGCGTACGGCACACCACGTTTTCCCCTTATTCGTGGAGATCGAATAATAGCGAGGACCTTTTTTTTGGTTCCGGATACTCACCAACAAGGTGCCATCGCTGAGTTCCACAATCTTCGCCTCATTTCCCCAAGCCGCTTTTACACAAGAAGAAACTTTCCAGGTGTCTCCTTTGTCGTGGGAATAGTAAACGTAATTAGAAATGCCTCTTAAACTCCTTTCCATGTTTTCCCGAACAGCCGCTACCAACCAAATGGTACCGTCGTTCCCCAATAAACCGGAGCCGGAAGCACAAAAAGAACCAGCCCATTTACAGCGCAAAGTATCGGCACATCCAGCCCCGAATAATTGGTCAGTGATATCACGCGGCAGCGACCAGGTGGAGCCGTTGTCTTCACTTCTGCATACATACGTCCGGTTAGAAATGTCCGCCGTAGACTCGAAAAAGCCCGGTCCTCCGACAAACACACATAACAGTCCACCCTTGTCGTCGGTACGAACCAAAGCAGCATCTCCATATCCGGCATATCGTCCCGTTCCTGCGGCAAGCGTATAGGGAGCCGACCAGTTTTTTCCTCCGTCCGTGCTTCGATTCACAACTACATCGATGTCTTCGGGTAAATCTGCCTGATTGAATTTCCGCTTGTCGGTAGCTATCACCAGTGAGCCGTCGGAAGCGGTGACTATCGCCGGGATACGATAATTCCGGGAGCCATAATCCCCGGGAGCATACAATAATTTCCGGGCAAGCAATATTTCGCAGGACGGTTTTACCGAAGGTTTTTCGGGATAAACCTCCTCACAGGAGGTAATCAGAGCCTGTATTTCCGGTTCTATCCGACGGCCTTCAGTGGCTCCGGAAGCAACATCGCAGGTTACCCATAAACAGTGATGGCCTGTCCTCAGCTCTCCGACAAGCGGGCAAACAATTTTTCCTCTCTTTGTCCGGCATTTTCCCAATTGCCGGTATTCGGCTACCCGTCCGGGATCGAATCTGACCGAATCTGCCGTCATATAAATCTTAATCCGGGTAACATCTTCTTTTGTCGCCGTACCACCCCATGTCATTTCTAATTTTTTCCAAACTGCCGGTTTATGCCCCACAATTTCCAACCGTAAACAAAGCAAAGGCTCGTCGGAATTACCACGTCCGGTTATTTTTCTTCCACTTTCTATCTTCATTTGGCTGATCCTCTTTTCCGAAGCGAAGCCATTTTCTTTTCCGAAGCAAAAAATCAATAATACAAGGCCCCTCATTCCCCACCGACGGAGATATTTTGCTCCCGATTTAGCTTTATTTATCATTCGATATTTTATTTTGTCATTTATTCCACCGAAGGGAGGGTAAATTTAAATTTCTTCCGACAAAATACAAAATATCACAGGTCAAAAAAGAGTATGAAACAATAATGGCAGGGAGGCCTCTTTCAAAATCACTTTCTTTTCGTGATCCAGTAAATACAAGGTCGGCATAGCTGGCATGCCATAGAGTTCTTTGTCCTGAATATCTCCCGTTTCGAAACCGACAATCCAGCCTGCCGGCATTTCGTCTTTCGTATGTTCCCATGCTTCGAGAGAGGCACCGGAGCAAATGGCAAGTACAGTGAGCCGTCCGTCTCCGACTGCTTGACAGAAGCAGGGGTCCGCATTCATTTCTGCCATGGCTTCGCGACAATGGTCGCAATCGGGATCATAAAAAAATAGTAACAATCGTTCGCCCGGCGTTTGCTGCAAGGTAAAACTTTTCCCCTCGCGTGTCCGATAGGCAAAATCGGCAGCCTGCATACCGGGACGATTTTTCCGGGCCATCTCCAACAAATAGGCCGGGCGCACTTTTTCGTATTCCCCCAATACCGGTGTGGAAACCATTGCTTCGAGAAAAAAAATAAAATAATTCTCACAGTACGCAGGCGACTCCTGCCTGTAAAGGTATTTTTCGGCTATATCCGCCAGTAAGCGGTAAGCGACAGCATCTTTCTCCGCAGCTTGCATAAGCCGGTTTACAGCCAAAGACTGTGTTAGCGTATCGGCATGAGGAAACAAGGCAATAAAGCCGGCAAAATTCTGCTCCAGCAGCTCACGGTTATGGCTACGCAGGGTATCCCGGAAATCCACATTTTCCCAAAAATGCGTGAGCAAACAGGTGGTCCGGGAAGCCGGAGCAGGCAAGGAATCGGGAATCAACGGTGACGATAATTCGTCAAGGTCCGATAGACCGGCAACGGCTACCCGAAAGGTAGCCGTTACTGTAAATAATAAGATGAATATTCTGTGCAAACCACTCATTTTTTATCAACACAACGGATAAAACAGGCATCAGGCGCAACAATTGTCGTAATGGGGAAAAAATCAAAAGTGAAATAATTAAAATCCCATCCTATTGCATCCCCCTCTCCGACCTCTTCTTTTCCTGCCGGAATATTATCTTTGGTATTAACTTGCCGATTAATCCAATAGATTGCACCTGGCCGCATATATATATCATAAAATAAAGGAGCATCGCTAACACCATTTGGATATACCAAACCTATCGACTCATTCGGAAAATAAGTACTCCTGCTAACGGCATATCTTAAAACAGCTTTTCCCGATTCTGTTGCACTTCCCCCATTCTTGCGATGCCCATATCCGGAAGCTCCGATCGGGAAAAAAAGATTTTTTCCGGTCTCTTTATGATAGACAAAACAGCCACGCATTCCGCGATTTCCAGCTCCTTCGTAATCATACCCATAAGCATCATTCAGGTCATCAGCAGTAGTTTCCGCACCATCCCCATACAATATACCATATCCTTGCTCTATATTTCCATCTCTATACAATTCTACATAATCATTATAAGAAGCTATCCTCCAGTCAGGATTAGGATCATCAAACACCTGATCTTTAGGCAGATATGGTATTTGATCCCATTTTTTTGTTATCTTTTCTGCTCCTGCAATAGTAAATTCTTTGTCTTTATCATCACTGAAAAGATCAGGGGTTACATCAGTCCAATATGTTTTAGGATTCTTGTTATTAAGAGCATCTATGGGGTCACCCCAATTACCGAATCTAAACATCGATCCTTCTTCCAAAGGAGATTTTGTCTCTTCTGTTCTGGTTTTCATATTATAAGCATGCCATTTAGTACCTCCGGAAATTAAATTATCGGACGCATCACCTTGGCGGACAAATATCAAATGATAACAGGAATAATTATGATATTCTACCCGTATAATGGCATAACGATTCTCCTTCTCCCCACATGTACCGGTAAAATTTATACTGAAATCAATATTCGAACCGGTTAAACCATATACCGTATCGTTTTCCACCTTTTTACCGCCGGTCAAATGTATAAACTTCTGAGGGGTACTCCGTACTACATAAGCTTTCCAAGGGCCTTCCGAGGGGAAAGTCTCAAATGTCCGGGCTTCTTCTCTCGGAAGTCGCTTCAATACAACCTTAAACGGCTTGTTATTGCTTGCTTTACGCCACACCCCTTTAGGATTGACAACACGACGAACCTGATAAATAGTAACCGTTTTGGATAACACATTACCATTACTTAAAGTGGCTTTTATTTCAACCTCTGCCTTACGCTGATAAGCTACATACGGATTATTTCCTGTGTAAGCCGTCTGCTTTATCAATTGTTTTGCCCGGGTATACATCGGAATAGAGACATGGTACAAGTTAACCCCATTTTCTACTTCTTTTTTTACCCTATATTTATCCAGTGCATCAGAATTAGTTGTATGTTCTCCATCGTCCATAGAAGAATAAAGACGTTCTCCCCGCTTAGGCTCCTGTTCATAATAGGCCTTATTAGAAGTTGCAGTAAAAGGTTTTGATCCGGTTAATACGGTTTCTGTTGTTCTATGAAGGGAAAGAAAACCATTCCAGCAATTTTCTCCCGGTTTGTCCATATCGCGCCAATACTTGAAAGAAGGTAAAGTTTCATTGGGTGCCCAACGGTTATCTACAATTTTGGCCGATATACTCTGTACTGTAACCTCCGTACTACCGGTATTGATCTTCATAGGTAGCATCATCGAGTGGTTATACAGATAGGAGATGTAATAAGGATTAGGAATTTCGATTCCAGGTTCCGGTTCTTTATATTCGATATGCCAATCCGCATCGTTGGCAAAATTCTT
This sequence comes from Bacteroides sp., assembly GCA_021771575.1. Classification (GTDB taxonomy): domain Bacteria; phylum Bacteroidota; class Bacteroidia; order Bacteroidales; family Marinifilaceae; genus Odoribacter. Next base: position 21,096 of record JAETOX010000035.1, read on the forward strand.
AAACTTCAGGGTCAGCTTGTAATGGTGATTGCGTTCAGCATTGTAATCAGTGGTCACATTTTTGCCGAGCATAAAACGGTATTTGATATTACCACTACCTACCTTTTCGGGATTGATCGATACATAAAAGGCATCGACTTCAATATAGGAACCGTAAGGTTTTTCATCTTTAGGTCTGTAGGTCGGATCATCGGGTAAACCAGGATAATCCAACTCGCCATCTTTATTCGCATCCTGACGTTTATCCTCCCCTTCTCCCTGTAAATTCTCATAAAAAAACAATGCATCAGCTTGTTCTCCATGTGCTCCATAGCGAGATACACCGGTCGATAAACGTACAGGATATTTTTCATTGAAGGCGGGCGGCTCTGCGCCATCATAATATTTTATCATTTCACCATCAATCAGTTTATCCCCTTCCCCCGGCTTATTATCTTTCCCCAAAAAACAAGTATCGGGAATATCCTTGATCTGCACAGATTTCAAATAAATAAATACCCCTTCTTTAAGCCCGGAAGCATCGTAAGCCACCGTGACTTTCGAAGCAGCCCGGCGTATCCAGGCATGGAGTTTCATATTTTTCTCCTTGATTTCCACGAACCCTTCGTCCTGATTGCGCACCTGATCTTCGGTGAAATATCCAAACATCTCCTTGTTTTTGCCGATCTCGCTCTCCCACTTCAAGCGAATGGACTTCAATCCCTCCACAGTCTGTATGTTTTCTTTGTATGCCTCAAAATTTCCCATATTGGCCACGGCATAGATATGATAGCGCCCGTAAGGCACGGATTTTAGGGTGAATGTAGCACGTTGTGTCCTGGCTTCTGCAGTTTTAGTGGTATCGCCGATGACGTCCTCATCGGTCCGGTCGACTTCGGTTAGCGTGTAATCTGTCGAAGTGACCGGATACGATTGAACAAGTTGGCTTTTCTCATTATACAATAATACCCAAAGATTATCTATCGTTTTGATTGCGTCGCCTGTGGCACGCGTTGGTGTCTCCAGAGCCGAACGCAGGGGTTGGAATTCTACCGTAGCAGTTACCCTGCTTTCGCCTTCCGGAATCGGACCGTACTCATTCCTCAGTATATCGTCTGTACAGGCTACCACGACACAAATCAACATACCAATAAAACTGTAGATGATATTTCGTTTCATATTTCCAGCCTATTATTATTTTATTTACAAACCGAAGTCCGGATCGAGTATAACTTCAGTATAAGGACGTATGTCCACCTCACAATTTATCGTAGTATTTTTGATTGTAATATAAACTTTCACATGCGTATTGCGGGGCAACTGCGGTAATTGGTCGAGCACTCCACTCAGGTTTACGCCATCGATCCCGATATGTACAGCATAATTTTTTCCTCCGGCAGCGTCATCCACATATTTCCCCTCCAATAAATAAATCGGCGCTAAGGGAACTTGTTTGTTTTTAGGCAAGGAGATATCACTCCTTCCCATTTCGTAGGTATAGTATTTCGGCTCCGAAGGTACTTCATAAGATTTTATCTCTTTATATGTTACACCGTCTTCGGTTTTATCGATATATTCCACATGATTCGGCAAATAATACCCCTGCCCTGCCATGTGATCGATGGAAAGTCCCGTCAAAGTCTTGTTCCTGTCACTTTGGTTTGTGATATAAAAAGAAAATTTGACGGCAGCCCTCGTAATGAAAAGATCCGCCTGGCTATCAACATCGTTCACTTCCACTTCGTGACATTCGCTCATCGGCAAGGGTCTGGAGATTTGTTTCGAATTGCCATCCAGACAAATCGTTAAATCAGTGAGATCCTCTACAGGAAATTTTTCTCCTTTCCTGATATTCGAAAGCCAAGTTGCCAAATTCACAATCCGGGTAGCCCCGGAAGCCGATCCGGTCATGACAGCCGTCTTTTCGTTTACAAAAAGATAAATTTGTTTTTTCTCGTTAGCAGCCACTTTGAATCGCTCATACCCGTAATGGATAAGGTAAGAGCTAAAAGAAACAAACCGGTTTTCTTCTACCGTATTGTCGGGACGAACCACCAGAATGCGTAGGGTATGCATCAATTCATCCCCATTCGCAGCCTGTTCATACCCGGCACGTGTATCCGGAGCCGACAGGTCGGAAAGGGAAACGTTAATATCGAGGTTCACCCACACCGTTTCATCGTCGATAGAATTTTCACTCCCGTGACGATTACAAGCGGCGCAAAGAAAAACGATGATCCCCCAAATGGCAATATACGCGAATTTTTTCATTTATATTCCATATTATTGATTCTTACCACCCAATCGTTAATCTTGATTTTCGTCCTGTTCCAGGTCTGATCTTCATCGAGAAAAAATACCATCGCCCAATCACTTTCGCGGTCAAGGAATTCCTGGGGTTCCATATCGCGAAAACGATCACTTCTGAGCAAAAGCAGGTAATTAATCAATGGAATGTTCACCACCTCTTCGCCATCCGATTTCCGTTTGATTACCAACTTCGGACTATTCTGCATCATGAGCCGCGATGTGGAAAATTCGGCATAGGCAACGACAACTTCTTCCTGATCGTCCGACAATCCTGTCGAAGCTTGTCCCTGCGTCCAAGGCGTGTAAGTGATCAGCCCATTGGGCAACAGATTGTTGTTGCAAGCAAATAACGTATTGTCGTCGGTTATTTCGAATTCAAAATCTTTGTCATCGACCGGTTCGTCATTCAACTGTTGTAAAACGATCCGGATGTTATTGGTATTTTTCATCATTTCGACAACCCCTTCCTGCTCGGCACCGACATTCGAAAGGGAGAGCTCTCCCCAATACATATCGTGTAATAGTTTCCGGTCGGGGTTGACCAGACAATCTTCGTCCATCTCTACCTGCAAACCGGAATATGTCGTTCCCACTCCGGGAATCCGTTTCATCGAAAAGGAACTTTTATCACAAGCCAGCCCGCCATATGCAACGAAACGATAATCCCCCTCTTCGAGCTCCAGTGTCATCCGATAAGCCTCGTCCTGTAATTCAGCGCCTGTCACTTCGTGAGTAGCGACGTAATTCCCTTCTCCATCGTAGACCAGGAGGGTTAGACAATCCACCTTTTTCGGAAAAGCATTGGCATATTCCATGTTGTAGTCATAAACGAAACGCAACGACAACGGACAAGGGTCGAGATCATCGTATATCCGCTCACACGAAGACAGGACAAGTGTCATCAGTGCGACGCCGAAGGCCGCACCGATGAACCGTGAAATTATATTTCGTTTTACGCTTTGCATTTTAATCGAATACGATGTTATTGACCCGAACAACCCACGGTAATACGTTTACCGAAACCTTGAAATACACCTCGCTATCTTCGTCCGGATCGTCCGGATCTACAGGATCGGGATCTTTGCCAGGATCAGTAGGATGTCCGAGCAGGGAAATTTTATCTACACACAATTTGTAAACATTGTTACGCACCACACCAAATTCCATAGGTCCCATTTTCGCAGGATCCAGGTTATTGTTATGCTGATTCCAATAGTAGTAAAGCACTTCATATTCCCCATTGTTGGGCGAGTATATGGTAAAGCCTTTGGAAGTCCACTGAGCATCCGTAGGTACCCCACCACCAACTTCTGCCATAACTTCTTTGTAAGCATTCTGAACAGCAGTTCCTTCCGGTAATTTCTCCAATTCGCCTATAGTATATAAAGCATTATTGAACATATAAATATCCTCTCCGGCACTCATCGCCTGTTTCAAAGATATATTTTCA
>JAETOX010000254.1 GCA_021771575.1 Bacteroides sp.
TCAATTGGGATGGGACTCCTGAGACTTTGCCGTTAAATCGAATGAACTCAATGTTCTTCAATACGGGAGGCATGTCTGTTTTTCCGGTAAAGTTACGTAAAATCCATTCAATACCTTCGGAGCCGATTTCAGCTTTGGCTATTTCACTGTAGAAACGTGGTTCTCGGGTAGGGTCACTACCATCCATTTGTCCGTTGATGTCAATGTTCAATCCTTCTCCCGGAGTTGTGATACGAAGCCGGGAAAGTGAAACCTGTTTCCCTTTTCCATGAAATGCCATACCAAACTGGAATGGACTTGTTACCTCATGAAATGCCGGTACAAATGCCTGCAGATCAGCTAATGCAACGTCGGCATGCAAACGCCCCCGATAGGTTAATGTATCGGATAAACTGGTCAGTTGAGACAAATCCGTAAACTTAGCCGCGAGGGTGTCCACCTTTAACGTGGAGTTCGGCAGTTCGAGCGTAAATTTCATTGTACGCAGGCTGTGTCGGTTAGCCATAACTCCTACGGAAAGCTGTTTCAGCTGGAATCCACTATGTTCGGTGAAACTCATGCGGCGGATATGAGCATTAATGGAGTCGGAAGTTAAGGCTTTCAGTGAAAGCATGGCTGAAAGGTCACTGATGTTCAGGTGGTTTGCGTTGAATTTTCCCGGAGTGGGGGGAGCTGTCAGTACTTCGTATGAAACATGCCCTCTGCGAATCAATATGGAATTGATAAGCAGGTCAATCTTATTTTCTTTTTTAACTGTATCTTTCGAAGCCAATGCATCGATGATGAATTGAAAATTCGGCTTGCTGGTAGGAGAGGTCTTCTGTAGTCTGGCGTCCAGTCCGAATAGCTGCACACTATTGATACGGATCTTTTGCTGGCTGAGTGCCGGAATATCAATTTTAGCCGAGAAGCGGGGAATGAGCAGCAGGTCGGCTCCAGCCTGGTCCTTTACCTGTAAATCACTGATGATAACGCGGTTCAGCAAGCCTAGATCAATGTTCCCGATAGACACTTCTGTACGGAATAATTTAGAGAGTTCGTTTGACGCAATGATGGAAAGCTTTCGCTGTACAAAAGGAATGTTCAGCGCCAGAATGACTCCGAAGTAGAGTGTCAACAGCAAGATGGCTGTGAATCGGATGGTATGTTTTATGCGAACGAAATGGCTCATAAGTCTTTAAACATACAAAAGTACAAATATCGGAGAAAGTTTCCGACAATTGGAGGGAGTTTTTAAGAATTTTATTAAGGTTGTCGTATAAGAAAATATTTAAATACATCATGCTTGGGCAATGCCATGTGTCGCGAAAATGTATACAGATAACATGAATATGCATTTTCTCCCTCTGTAAGGTCTATAAAAATTTAAAAAAGCTGAATTTTAGGGGTCTGATTGTGATAAATTGAAAATATATTCAGAATTTTGCATAGAAATAGAAAATGATAATCAGTGGGGCCGATAGCGTTTCGGTACTGGTAGCTAAAGCAAATAAAAGTAACAAGCAATGATGCAAAACAAAAAAATTCCTTCACCGTGGGTGTCTCTTCTTCCGATTCTAGTTTTAGTAGTTCTCTTATTTTTCACCATTTCCATTTTTGGTTCCGATGCCTTGAGTGGAGGTAGTCAGATTTGTCTGCTTTTCACTACCGCCTTATGTACTTTGGTCGGCATGGCCGGTTACCGGATTCCGTGGAAAGAATTTGAATGCGCTATTGTCAATAACATTACCGGAGTAAGTACAGCTTTGATTATTCTGCTGATTATCGGAGCACTTTCAGCAGCATGGATGCTGAGCGGTGTAGTACCTACGCTTATTTACTATGGTGTGCAGATTATTCATCCCCGCTTTTTCCTGGTTTCGTGCTGCATCATCTGTGCGGTGGTGTCTGTCATGACCGGAAGTTCGTGGACTACGATTGCTACCATCGGTATTGCCTTGATGGGTATCGGCAAGGCACAAGGTTTTGCCGAGGGATGGACGGCCGGTGCCATCATTTCGGGCGCATATTTCGGCGACAAGATTTCACCGTTGTCGGATACTACCGTTTTGGCTTCTTCGGTGACTGAAACTCCGTTGTTCACTCATATCCGTTACATGATGTT
>JAETOX010000036.1 GCA_021771575.1 Bacteroides sp.
CGTCGCTTTCAAACGGATAAAATTGGACAATTGCAGCGAAGTCATGCAGATAAACCGGTTTACCGGCAGATCGATGACTTCAGTATGTGCTGGAATGTTGGGATGGCTACCCCGTGGACGCAAGGCGAAAATATATTCGTTGCTGTTTTTACTTTGTGGATCTTTGATATGCAACAACCGATAATCAGGAAATTCTTCCAGCCAGAATCCTTTTGCATACCGGATATTGATTGGTGAAGCAAACGTTGTTGTCTGACCCTTTTGGCGTTGTTGTGTATTTTTGTGCTTACAGGAAGAACAAAAAAAACTAAGACTCAAAAGAAGAATTCCTATAAAAAAGTACTTTCTCATATTCTTTTCCTCCGAAAGATTTAATAATTGCTATTTGCTATCGGCAGGTTTTCTGGCTTGTCATCTTTTCTCCTTCCCAAAACCTTGGGTTTCAGTGGATACACACAAAAAGATCCGTATCGTTACGGTACTGACTTTACAGCTGCGGGGACAGCTCCGGGATTACACCGGATTCCCTTGATCCGATTTGGATACAAAGGTAATATTTATTTTGACGGCTTGAATTTTTTTATGACTTTTGTGGGCGCTGATTAAATGTGAAATGATGAAAGGTAAGATTATAGGAGTTTCTTTGGGACCGGGAGAGCCGGAGTTGATAACACTGAAAGCCTTGCGGGCATTGGAAGCCGCGGATGTGATCTATTGTCCGGCCACGTATGGAGCAGATGGGAAGGAGAAATCCCGGGCATGGGATATTCTGCGGCAGCTCCCTGTCGATGGAACGAAAATCCGTACTTTCTATCTTCCGATGTCCAGGAAACGGGAAGAGGCTTTAGCGGCATACGATGGAGTGTGCGAAGAAATGCTCCGTTTGGCAGAGATGGGGAGTACAGTTGCGATAACTGCGGAAGGCGATGCTGGTTTTTATTCTTCTGCCAACTATATGTATGAAAAACTGTCTCGTGCCGGTTATCCGGTAAATTTGGCGGCGGGGGTGCCTGCTTTCATTGCTGCCGGCGCTTCTGTGGGCTTGCATATCGTAAAGGGACGTGAACGATTAGTAGTTATACCGGGAGATGTATTGGTGGAAGAACTGTTGGAGGCGGTCGTTGCCAAACGTACTTTGGTCATCATGAAAGTGCCTTTGGGCGAAGCTATCTTACGTCCTTTTATTGTGCGTCATCCGGAATTAAAATATCATTACTTTGAGCAGGTAGGTACGCCGGACGAATATCATACCACTTCACCTGAAAAAATACTCAGCCGCGATTTTACCTATTTTTCTATCTTAGTCATTCAGCCTTCATAATGTTGGTTTCAATGGAATCGAAGGCTGCAGCTGGGACGAGAAAATCTGGGTCCGACAGGAAGAATATGCTCTGAATATGATTGCAGCGCAGGTTCTGCGAATTAGACGTTTACGCGAAATAAAGAAATATGTACTAATGTGCCGATACTAGTGCGATTTTCATTAGCATATTCGTACATTGATACATTCGCATATTTCATTCTACTTTTATTTTTCATTTTCTTCTTTTTGCATTATCTTTGCGGCTCCCATCGGGTATGGGAGAGTATTAATTTTTTAAATAAAAAAAATGGCTACAAAAATCAGATTAGCGAGACACGGACGTAAGGGGCGTCCATTCTACCATGTAGTGGTAGCAGATAGTAGAGCACCACGTGATGGTCGTTACATCGAGAAGATCGGAACCTATAATCCGAACACGACCCCAGCTACTATCGATCTCAAATTCGACAGAGCTTTGTATTGGTTGCAGGTTGGTGCACAGCCGACAGATACTGCTTCCAGAATTCTGTCCTATAAAGGCGTATTGCTGAAAAAACACCTGCTGGAAGGCGTAAAGAAGGGTGCTTTTGATGAAGCTGCTGCCGATGCTAAATTCGAAGCCTGGATGAAAGAAAAAGAAGCTAAAGTACAGGCAAAGATTCAGAAACTGGCTCAAGCTGGTGATGCTGCTGCTAAGGTTCGTCTGGAAGCAGAAGCTAAAGTACGGGCTGCCAGAGAAGAGGTAATTGCAAAGAAAAAAGCAGAATTGGCTGCTGCTGAGGCTGCTAAGAAAGCGGAAGAAGAAGCTGCTGCTGCTCCGGCAGAAGAAGCTGCATCCGCTGTTGAAGCTGAAGCTCCTGCTGCTGAATAATTTAGCGATGATTACTCGGGAAGATTGTATTAAAATAGGGGAAATTACCAAGACACATAGCTTACAAGGCGAAGTGGTGATGACTACCGATAACGATCTACTCGAAAAGTATGCAGATGAACCGGTGTTCCTCCAATTGGATGGAGCGCCGGTTCCCTTTTTTATTGCTGAAGAGGGGGTGACAGTTCGCAATCATACCTCCTATATTGTAAAGTTCGATTATGTGAATACCCTGGCTCAGGCTGAGCGTTTATTGGGGTGTGAAGTATTATTGGAGAGAGTATTGTTAGAGGAGGAGGATATATGTGAGGTGGGATATGATATTTTCGACCTGATCGGTCTCCAGGTAGAAGAAGAACTTTCCGCACAAAAAGGAGAGGTGACTGACGTAGCCGATTATTCTGGAAATGTAGTCCTTACTCTTTTTATTCTGGGAAAAGAAATTCTTTTGCCACTTTCCGATGCTTATGTTACCGGTATCGACTTTGAAAAAAGTTTACTCCATGTCCGTATACCGACAGAGCTATTAGAACTCAATTGATTTTTTTTGTTTGGCTCGTGCTCCTGAATTTAAACAGGTTTGTTGAAAAATAATTCTGTTAAATAATTTGGTTTTTATATTTATCAATATATGTAAATCTTGTTTTTGGAAAACTTTTGGCTGTTGGTAAGTTTTTTAATAATCAGATAATCAGTATTTAGTATGTTTAAAATGGAAAACTTTGAGGAAAAAATTGTGAAAAACATTTTCTTATTCGGATTCTTTTTCCATATATTTGCATTATCCTATGACAGAAAAATCAATTTAAAGTAACATACTATGAATGAACAAGAAACAAAAGGGCGGGAAACTTATACTCAGGAAGAGGCTTTTCAGAGTTCTTTGAACTATTTTAATGGTGATGAACTGGCTGCCCGGGTGTGGGTGAATAAGTATGCTCTGAAAGATTCTTTCGGAAATATTTTCGAGAAGAATCCGGACGATATGCATCGTCGTTTGGCAAAAGAAATTGCCAGAATAGAAAATAGATATTCCAATCCTTTGAGTGAAGATGAAATCTTCGAAGTATTACAGGATTTCAAATATATAGTACCTCAGGGAGGGCCGATGACCGGTATCGGAAATGAATTTCAGATAGCCTCCCTTTCAAATTGTTTTGTAATAGGAAACGAGGGGCCGTCGGATTCTTATGGGGGTGTGATGAAAATCGATCAGGAACAAGTGCAGTTGATGAAGCGCCGGGGAGGGGTAGGACACGATCTTTCTCATATACGTCCCAAGGGATCACCGGTGAAAAATTCGGCATTGACCTCCACTGGAATCGTTCCTTTTATGGAACGTTATTCCAATTCTACCCGGGAAGTGGCTCAGGACGGGCGTAGGGGAGCTTTGATGTTGAGTGTTTCCATCAATCATCCTGATTCCGAAAGTTTTATCGATGCAAAAATGACGGAAGGGAAAGTGACGGGAGCTAATGTATCGGTGAAAATCGACGACGAATTTATGCGGGCTGTGATCGATGATCGGGAATATGAACAAAGATATCCGGTTTATTCGGAGAATCCCAAAAATTCCAAAACAATAAAGGCCAAACAGTTGTGGAATAAAATCGTGCATAATGCCTGGAAGTCTGCCGAACCGGGAATTTTATTCTGGGATACAATTATTCGGGAGAGTGTGCCCGACTGTTATGCAGATAAAGGATACCGTACGGTTTCGACCAATCCTTGCGGTGAAATCCCTTTGTGCCCCTACGATTCCTGTCGTTTATTGGCAATCAATCTTTATTCATACGTGCAGTTGCCTTTTACCAAAGGAGCTTATTTCGATTTTCCTTTGTTTAAGAAACATGTAGCTATCGCACAGCGGATGATGGACGATATTATCGATCTGGAGTTGGAAAAGATTGATGCTATTTTGGATAAGATTCAGGAAGATCCGGAAAGTGACGAAGTGAAGGGTGTGGAAATTCGTTTGTGGGAAAAAATCAAACAGAAAGCGAAAGAAGGTCGGCGTACCGGTGTCGGGATTACGGCAGAAGGAGATATGCTTGCTGCTTTGAACCTCCGTTATGGAAGTGACGAAGCGACCGATTTTGCCGTAGATATTCAGAAGACATTGGCTGTGGAGGCTTATCGGGCTTCGGTATACCTGGCGAAAGACCGGGGAAGTTTTAAGATCTATGATACTAAAAGAGAAGAGAACAATCCGTTTATCAAACGCTTGAGAGAAGCTGATTCGGATATGTATAACGACATGCTGAAATACGGACGGCGGAATATCGCTTGTCTGACGATTGCACCTACGGGAACCACCAGTCTGATGACCCAAACTACTTCGGGCATCGAACCGGTTTTCTTGCCGGTTTACAAACGGAGAAGAAAAGTAAATCCCGGAGATCAGAATGTACGTATCGATTTTGTTGATGAATCGGGCGATAGTTACGAAGAGTTTATCGTTTTCCATCATAAATTTGCCGATTGGATGAAGATCAATGGTTATGATACCACCAAATATTATTCGGATGAAGAGATCGATGAACTGGTAGCTCAGTCGCCTTATTACAAAGCGACCTCCAATGATATCGACTGGGTTGCGAAAGTGCGTATGCAAGGGCAAGTACAACAGTGGGTAGATCATTCCATCAGTGTAACGGTGAATTTGCCTTCGGATGTGACAGAAGAGTTAGTTGGTAAATTGTATATCGAAGCTTGGAAGAGTGGTTGTAAAGGATGTACGGTATATCGGGATGGTTCCCGTGCAGGCGTGCTGGTATCCAACAAAGATAAAAAACAGACCGGTGCTAGCGAAATGCCGGCCAAACGACCGATGGAGCTGGATGCCGATGTTGTGCGTTTTCAGAATAATAAAGAAAAATGGATTGCTTTTATAGGTTTGTATAATGGTCGTCCATACGAAATCTTTACCGGTATTGCGGATGACGAAGAGGGGATTATGCTGCCCAAGGCAGTTACCGAAGGGAAGATTGTCAAACATTACGACGAACAGGGGAATTCTCGCTATGACTTTCAGTTTCAGAATAAACGTGGCTTTAAAACCACTGTCGAAGGTTTGTCCTATAAATTCGATAAAGAATATTGGAATTATGCCAAATTGATTTCGGGCGTATTGCGTCATGGTATGCCGGTTCATCAGGCTGTCGAATTAGTGGCTTCGATGGAATTCGATAATGAAAATATCAACACCTGGAAAAACGGTGTTGAACGGGCCTTAAAGAAATACATCCCCAACGGTACGGAAGCTACCGGAGAAAAATGTGAGCATTGTGGTTCCCCGGTGGTATATCAGGAAGGGTGTCTGATCTGTAAGACCTGCGGAACTTCAAAGTGCGGATAGAATATGCAGGTACATTACGGTATAGAAAATCTGCATATCGATTGTCCGGTAATCACCATCGGTAGTTTCGACGGTGTCCATAAGGGGCATGTGCAGGTGATAGAGGCTTTGAAAAGAGTTGCGTTGCGGTTGAAGGGAGAGACGGTGATCATCAGCTTCGAGCCTCATCCCCGGGAAGTTCTCTACCCGATGGAAAAACGATTGGGGATACTGACTACCTTGGAAGAAAAAACGGCTATTTTGGAGAATGATGGGATCGGTCATCTCATCGTTCTGCCGTTTACCCGTTCACTGGCTGAATTGGAATATGCAGATTTTGTTCGAAATATTCTGATAGATAAAATCGGTTTAAAAGGATTGGTAGTTGGATATGATCATCGCTTTGGTAAAAACAGGGAAGGAACTTTCGAAAAACTGAAAGACTTGGCAGAAAAATACTGTTTTTATCTTGAGCAGGAAGAAGTATACGAAGAGAATCAGATTAATATCAGTTCTACTAAAATCCGGAATGCTTTACAGGTGGGTGATATTGATCGGGTGAACGAGTTTCTGGGATATCCCTATACCCTAACAGGAAAAGTAGTCGCCGGCGATAAGATCGGACGTTCGATGGGATTTCCTACAGCTAATATTCAATTGAAAGATGACCGCAAACTATTGCCCGCCTCGGGAGTTTATGCTGTTAAGGTAAAAGTTGGGGATGCCCGATACCGGGGAATGCTGAATATAGGAATACGACCTACTGTTAGTTCTTCTGGAAAAATGCGGATCGAAGTGAATATTTTTGATTTTGACCGGGAAATTTACGGGGAAGAAATTCAAATAGCCTTGATGAGTCGGATCCGTGGAGAAAGAAAATTTGATAACATAGAGGAATTGAGACATCAACTGACTTTGGATCGGCAGATGGTAGATAAATGTTTTTAATACAACGTTAGAAACTGACGAAGTGTCGGAATGAATAGATTTTGTTCTACACTTCGTCAATCTTTTTTATGATCAGAATCGGTATTGAACCATCATATTGATCCGGTTGGCGTTACCATAATCTTTATTGAAGTCGTTGCGGCGTCCGAATACATATTCTATACCGGTAGTTCCATATTCGGTGAAATTCCATAATAAATTCACGGCAGCATATTGAGCGTATTTATAAGTAGTTTTTTCCAAGCTGCCGATATTCTGTAAGCGGGTATAACTATACACCAAGGTGGAATAGAGATTTTCATTCCAATTTTGTTGGAAAGCTCCGAAAGCTCCCCACATCCTCGGTAAGGACATTTTTCCTGTATGATGGGCGCTAGGTACAAGATCGTAGCCGTTTTCCGGTCCTCCGTTGGATATCATACCGGAAATGTCCTGAATATAATTGGCAATTCCCTGTCCGTATACACCTTGAAACATAAAACTGTTGGCTTCACTTAACCGAAGCTTGCCGCTCAACATTGTTCCCCAGCCGGTTTTTAGCCTGTCTTTATCGTTTACATAGTCTTTATAATACATATTCCGTAAAATGGCTCCGGCTTGAATATGGCTTCCGTTCGGACTTTGATAGCGGACATTCAGAGGTATATCGGGAATCCGCTGACGGATAGTCCGAACGTTTTTCAGATCGGGACTGATCGATACTTTACCGTATTCCAGAGCCAGGGAAGTTTGCCAGGTGTCGTTGTAATTGTAAGTATAACGGATCATAGGTTGCCGGATTTCGATGCCGCTGCAAGGGCCCTCTTCATCGATCGTCGTCGGGATAGCCGACATGTCACCAAATGTACTCCAAGCCTTTCCTAATGTGAAACCTTTGAATTGAACAAAAGCTTGTTGTAATTTCGGGGTATTGTCCGGTCCTTGAAATTCCATCTCAATGTAGGATACTAACCGGCCTACTCCGGTATCTCCTATCAATTTGAAAAATAACCGGGATTGTCCGACAGTCATGCCGTAACTGGCTCCGGGTTGATGACCTTTGAGGGCAATGGTAGAGGTTGTAAAGAAGTCATAGCTTTCTACCCCGTTAAAATCGTACACTCCTGTCAGTTGAACATATCCCCCTACGCCGAAAATGAAGTTTTTACTGTCATCGAAGAAAATAAAACGGGGTGCTGCAGGGTCGTTATAGGCCAAAGGAAAAGCTTCCTTCATCATGGTATAGAAATTGTGGACATCCCGTTCTTTCGATACCGATACTACATTTACTTTCTGTGCTTCTGCCTGTATGCCACCGAGCCAGATCGAAAGTAATAGAATTAAAAATTTCTTTTTCATCATGCTATGGGTTTCCGTTATGTTTTATTTATGCCTGATATATACGGATCTCCCTTATGGAAAGTGGTTTAATTTCTTTATTTAATAGAGAAATTAATTTTTTTTCGTTAGTCGGAGTATTGTTTACTCTGCCATCCGTTTTCTTTGTTTGTTGCAGATGGGAGGTGGAGGAGATATAAATGAAAAAGAGGTGCCACCGGCACCCCTTAGATCTTATTTATTCTATAATTTTTCTCAACAAAGTCTGTAGCTCACATTTTTCTTTCAGTATACCAAACAGCCGGTCGATCGGGATCCGTTCCTGTTGCATCGTGTCGCGGTCGCGGATGGTGACGGCGTTATCTTCCAAAGTCTGATGGTCGATAGTGATGCAAAACGGCGTACCGATGGCATCCTGGCGGCGGTAGCGTTTACCGATGGAGTCTTTCTCGTCGTACTGACAATTAAAATCGTATTTCAGCAGGTTCATGATTTCCTGTGCCTTCTCTGGAAGACCGTCTTTTTTCACCAACGGCATTACGGCCATTTTTACGGGGGCCAATGCTGCCGGAAGGCGGAGAACAACGCGCGAATCCTGTTTGCCATCTTTACTGAGGTCCTCTTCGCAATAGGCTGCCGACATCACTTGCAGAAACATCCGGTCTACGCCGATGGAAGTTTCAATCACATAGGGTACGTATGATTCATTAAGCTCAGTGTCGAAATATTGGATTTTCTTGCCCGAGAATTTCTGATGTTGGGATAAGTCGAAATCCGTCCGGGAATGGATGCCCTCTACCTCTTTGAATCCAAAGGGGAAACGGAACTCGATATCGGTGGCTGCATTGGCATAATGAGCTAACTTTTCATGATCGTGGAAGCGATAGTTCTCCTCTCCGAAGCCCAATAATTGATGCCATTTCATTCGGGTAGTTTTCCATTTCTTAAACCATTCCAGCTCTGTGCCAGGCCGTACGAAGAATTGCATTTCCATTTGCTCAAATTCCCGCATACGGAAAATGAACTGCCGGGCTACAATCTCATTGCGGAAAGCTTTTCCGATTTGGGCAATACCGAACGGGATTTTCATACGGCCGGTTTTCTGGACGTTTAAGAAGTTAACAAAAATGCCCTGTGCGGTTTCCGGACGCAAGTAGATTTTGCTGGCTCCTTCGGCGGTCGATCCCATTTCCGTCGAGAACATCAGGTTGAATTGCCGCACTTCGGTCCAGTTGCAGGTACCCGAAATCGGGCAGACAATCTTTTCGTCCAGAATAATCTGCCGCACTTCATTCAGATCATTGGAATTCAATGCGTTACTCATCCGTTCGTGAAGCGCATCGCGTTTACGGATATGCTCCAGCACTTGGGGATTCGTTTGACGGAATAAAGCCTCGTCGAATTTTTCCCCAAAGCGTTTGCGGGCCTTTTCGACATCTTTCTCGATTTTTTCGTCATATTTGGCAATCTGATCTTCAATCAGAACATCTGCCCGGTATCTTTTTTTAGAATCTTTATTATCGATCAATGGATCATTGAAAGCGTCCACATGCCCTGATGCTTTCCAGATTGTAGGGTGCATAAAAATGGCCGAATCTATCCCCACCATGTTCTCATGAAGGCGTATCATCGAGTCCCACCAATACCGTTTTATGTTATTTTTCAGTTCAACACCATACTGGCCGTAATCATATACAGCTCCGAGGCCGTCGTAGATGTCCGAGGATGGAAATACAAACCCATATTCTTTACAGTGGGCCACTAATTTTTTAAATACATCTTCTTGTGCCATAATAATATTATATATTGTTCAACTTGCAAGAGTAATGATAATGTCTAAAGGTGCCAATATGCAAATTCATTAGTACATCGACACATTGCTACATTTGCACATTTTACTCATGTCCGATTTCTTTTATTGCCTGGGTGATATTGATCGCATAGTCGCCTATTTTCTCACATTCAGAAAACAGGTCGTTATACAGAATACCGGTTGGATAATCGTAGCGTTTTTCCTCGATAGCCAACAAATGTTCCTGTTTCAGAATGGTCCGATAGTCATTGATTGTCTTTTCCAATTCGTACGCTTTTTTGGCGTTCACTTCTTTGTATTCCATCGCCAGATTGGTACACATGACATTCAACGTGTCTTCTACCAGCACAAACATGTGTTTCAATTTAGTTGTTATTTCTTCCGGGAAAGTTACCCCCTGATCATTGCGGCGGTAGATTGCTTTCGCCACATTCAGAGAGGAGTCGGCAATACTTTCTATTTCGGTAACGATTTTAAACATCGCCCGGATACGTTGAGAATTTTCCGTAGAAAGTTTCGATTCCGATACTTTGGTCAGGTAATTGGCTATTTCTACTTCTACATTATCGCTTTCATCTTCCATTTTCACCAGATTTTCGAAAGGTTTTTCGTAATCTTTGGCTGGTAAATCCAGACATTCCGTGACTTTGTGAAACATATCGCGGGTATTTTTACCATAAAGCGTAATTTCTTCCTTTGCCTGAAATAAAGAGGCATCTGGTGTTGAAAGCAAACCGATCTTGATGTGTTTGAGGGTGAAAGCATCTTCTCCCGTCTCCTTCATAGGGATGAGTTTACTGACGAATTTGGCGATAAGTTTCGTAAACCAGATCAAAATCAGGACGTTAATAATATTGAATATCGTGTGGAATAAAGACAAAGCCATCGGAACAGCTGTGATATCGGTGGTTGGATCTCCGATACCCATGAGCATACTGAGTTTTTCTACCCAATTCAGGAAAAGAGGAAAAATGGATAATACCCAGATTACACCGAAAACATTGAAAACAAAATGTGCGAAAGCAGCCCGTTTAGCGGTCGTATTCGCCACCATAGCTGCCAGATTGGCCGTGACTGTGGTGCCGATATTCTCGCCTAAAACCATGGAAGCGGCAATTTCGAAACTGATCCATCCGTTGGCACACATAACCAGCGTCAAAGCCATCGTAGCGGAAGAAGATTGTATGAGGATGGTGAGCACTGTGCCGATCAGCATAAAAATAATATAAGAGGCATAGCCCAGATCCGTATATTCCTGCAAAAATGTGAAAATTTCCGGGTTATCTTTTAGGTTAGGCATAGAGTTTTTCAGGAATTCCAGACCGATAAACAGCAGGCCGAACCCAATGATCAGTTCGCCCCAGCTTTTCCGGGAACGTTTATTGGAAAAGAGTAGCGGTAAACATAACCCGATCATCGGTAAAGAAATCTCCGCCATACTGACTTTGAATCCGAGGATCGAAATCAACCAGGCGGTCACTGTAGTTCCTACATTGGCTCCCATGATGACTCCAATGGATTCAATCAGGCTCAGCAGACCTGCGTTCACAAAACTGACAACCATAACTGTTGTGGCAGAACTGCTTTGTATAATGGCCGTTATCAGGATACCTGTCATAACCCCTTTCACTCGATTGGAAGTCATGGCCGATAAGATGTGCCGCATACGAGCTCCTGCCACTTTTTGCAGCGCCTCGCTCATCAATTTCATGCCAAAAAGGAATACTCCCAGTGAACCGATCAGTTTCAGGAAATCGAAAAGTCCGTAGTCCATGTTAAAAGTTTAAAATTAGTCCATGCAAAAATAGGAAATAAAATCCACCTATCCATGTCCTTATTCTTCGTGTCCGATTTCTTTTATTGCTTGGGTGACGTTGATCGCATAGTCTCCTATCTTTTCACATTCGGAAAACATATCGTTGTAGAGAATACCTACGGAATAATCGTATTTTTTTTCTTCTATCGCCAATAAATGTTCTTGCTTTAGAATAGTGCGGTAATCGTTGATCGCTTGTTCTAGTTCGTAAGCCTTTTTGGAATTGACCTGGGTATATTCTTTGTTCAAATTACTGCACATGACCACAATGGCCTCGTCTACCAGGGCCAACATGTGTTTCAGTTTATTCGTCAGCTCTTCAGGAAAAGTGACACCCTGATCGTTTTTCCGGGTAATGGCTTTGGCTACGTTTAAAACAGAGTCGGCAACACTTTCTATTTCAGATACAATCTTAAACATAGCACGTACCCGTTGTGAATTTTCGGTAGAAAGTTTTGACTCCGATACTTTGGTTAAATAGTCTGCAATTTCCACTTCCACCCGATCGCTTTCGTCTTCCAGTTTTTGTAGTTCTTCGAATTCTTTTTCATATTCACCCCGGGGCATATCGAAAGCTTTAACCAGTCGGTGATACATTTCCAGCGTATTTTGTCCGTAAAGGGTAATTTCTTGTTTAGCCTGAAAAAGTGAAGCATCGGGAGTGGATAACAGACCGATTTTGATATGCTGGAGCTTAAACGCCTCCTCTCCGGCTTTGGGCGGAATCAAATGACTGACGAGCCGTGCTATCACTTTTGTAAATCCGATTAACAACAGCACATTGATTCCTTTGGCCAGAGTGTTGAACATGGAAAGTACCAGAGGCATGGCCGCATAAATAGAAGCAAGCACGTTGGCTCGGGCTTCCGGAGGGAAAGCTTGGTCGAGCAAATGAGGATCAGAATAGATCGGATTGTAGGTAGATATGCGGAGAGACACACAGAGGTCGCCGATAAAATGCAGGAAAGGAGTGAAAATGAAAAATAACCAGATCACGCCGAAAACATTGATGATGAAGTGGGCGAGAGCGGCGCGTTTGGCTTGTACATTGGCTACAGCTGCTGCTAGATTGGCAGTGATGGTAGTGCCGATATTTTCTCCCATAATCATGGCGGCAGCATCTTCATAACCTATCCATCCTTTGGAACAGATTACCAATGTCAGCGCTACAGTTGCGGACGAAGATTGAAAAAGGGTAGTCAAAGCTGCTCCTAACAATAAAAAGATCATCCAGGAACGGAATCCGAGGTAACTGATCTTTTGAATAAACTCCTCCACTCCTGGATAAGCGTGGATATCGGTAGGCATGGATTCCTGTAAAAAGCGGAGGGCCAAAAAAAGAAGGCCGAAACCGACGAACATTTCTCCCCAGTTTTTGCGGGACCGCTTTTTAGAAAATAACAAAGGAAGAGTGCAACCGATGATTGGAAGTGCAAGGTCGCTCATACTGAATTTGCCTAATCCTAATCCGGCCACGAGCCAGCTGGTAACTGTCGTACCGACATTGGCTCCTAAAATAACTCCGATTGAATTTACCAAATCCAGTAGGCCCGCATTGACGAAGCTGACAACCATCACCGTCGTGGCAGAAGAACTTTGTATCAGTGCTGTAATAAATAATCCGGTAAGCACACCGGTAAAACGGTTAGAAGTCATTGCTGTCAGGATCTGACGCATTTTGTTGCCAGCGAGTTTTTGTAGGGATTCGCTCATGAGTTTCATGCCGTACAGAAACACTCCAAGCGATCCTATGAGCTTAAGCAACTCAAAGAAGCCATAATTCATTTTAGCACTTTTTTAAATTTCGATATTTTGCGATGGTAAAAATAGAAAACTCCTTTATATTACGAAAATGTTACAGGAAAATTAATTAAGATTTTTATATATTTATTGCAGAAAATGTTATTGGAGGCTGTAAATTAAAGGCCGGAAGTCCGACTGCTGGCAGTTCGACTTCCGGCCTTTGGCAAAACTCCGGGATACCGGAGTTTTTATTACATCATTCCCGGCATTCCGCCACCCATAGCAGGAGCTGCGGGTTCGTCTTTCTTCTCTTCAACCAATACACATTCCGTTGTCAGGAACATTCCGGCGATAGAAGCTGCATTTTCCAGAGCTACACGAGCCACTTTCTTCGGATCGATTACTCCGGCTTTCTTCAAGTCTTCGTAAGTGTCTTTTCGGGCATTGTATCCAAAAGCGGCTTCGCCTTCCCGTACTTTCTGTACAACTACAGCCCCTTCTACACCTGCATTATAAGCAATTTGCCGTAACGGTTCTTCGATAGCACGTTTGATGATTTCGATACCGGTCGTTTCGTCTTCCGTTTCCCCTTTTAGGCCTTCCAGGGCAGACTGAGCACGGATGTAGGCAACACCACCTCCCGGTACGATACCTTCTTCGCTGGCTGCACGAGTGGCATGTAAAGCGTCGTCGATGCGGTCTTTTTTCTCTTTCATCTCTACTTCAGAAGCAGCACCTACATACAGGACAGCCACACCGCCTGACAATTTGGCCAAACGTTCTTTCAGCTTTTCTTTATCGTAGTCGGAAGTTGAGTTTTCGATCAGTTTCTTGATCTGTTCGATTCTTTCCTGGATATATTCTTTTTTACCGGCTCCTTTTACGATTGTCGTATTTTCTTTATCGATGGTGATTTTATCTGCCCGGCCCAACATATCGATGGTCAGGTTTTCCAGTTTCATACCTTTGTCTTCGGAAGCTACTACACCACCGGTCAGGATAGCAATATCTTCCAGCATTTCTTTTCGGCGGTCACCAAATCCCGGAGCTTTTACAGCTGCGATTTTCAGAGAACCTCTCAAACGGTTTACTACTAAAGTAGCTAAAGCTTCGCTTTCAACATCTTCGGCGATAATCAACAGGGCACGGCCGGATTGAGCAACCGGTTCCAGCACAGGCAGTAATTCTTTCATCGAAGAGATTTTCTTATCATAAAGCAGGATGTACGGATTTTCAAATTCGCAAACCATCTTTTCGCTATCAGTTACGAAATACGGAGAGATGTAACCGCGGTCAAACTGCATACCTCCTACAGTTTTCACTTCCGTTTCGGTACCTTTAGCTTCTTCAACTGTGATCACTCCTTCGATGCCTACTTTTTCCATTGCTTCGGCAATCAGGTTACCGATAGTTTCATCTCCGTTTGCGGAGATCCGGCCTACCTGACGTATCTTTTCGAAATTGTCGCCTACTTCTTCTTTCTGGCTTTCGAGGTGCTTTACCACAGCTGCAACGGCTTTCTCAATACCTCTTTTCAGTTCCATCGGATTAGCTCCGGCAGTAACGTTTTTCAAACCTACGTTGATGATAGACTGAGCCAGGATAGTGGCGGTTGTCGTACCGTCACCGGCATCGTCACCTGTTTTAGAAGCCACTTCTTTCACCATTTGTGCACCGATATTAGCGTATGGATCGGCCAATTCGATTTCTTTAGCTACACTTACACCATCTTTGGTGATGTGAGGTGCACCGAATTTTTTTTCGATCACCACATTCCGGCCTTTCGGTCCGAGGGTTACTTTCACTGCATTCGCCAGCTCGTCTACTCCTTGTTTCATCAGATCACGAGCTTCGATATTGAATTTTATTTCTTTTGCCATGGTAAATCAATTTATAAAGTTAATAAGGTCTGTAAACGTTTTTTGGTTATATTCCTTATTTTCAAGTTTAAAATTTTGAATCGTAAATCAAAAAAATAATTTATAATTATAAAATAGCGAGAATATCGCTCTGGTTCATCACCAGGTATTTTTTGTCGTCGATATGAATTTCTGTACCGGAATATTTACCGAATAATACAGTATCACCTGCTTTCACCTCCATCGGTTCCTCGGCTTTCCCATTTCCGGTTGCAATAACAGTTCCTTTCTGGGGTTTTTCCTGTGCAGTGTCGGGGATGATAATTCCTCCTTTAGTCACAGTCTCTGCTTCGACAGGCTCAACAATTACTTTGTTAAGAACGGTTTTCAGTGTCATGATGTTAAATTTTAAAGTTTATAATATATTTTTCAATTGATTCGCAATATATCAACGGTTATAACACTTATAAGGTTACAACATCTACCCTCTATCATTTTTTGTGCCAAAAGCATTTCCTGACAGAAAAGCAAAAAAAATGTCAGTACGGCTGACATACTGACATCTTATTCGTGACTAACTGTTTTTATTCGGTAGGAGTTTCACCTGTATTTTCCGTAGCTCCACCTTCATTGACCGGATTGGTAGGGAAGGTTGGAATTGTTTGTTGCTGAATTGGCTGAGCATTGATCTGTTCCTGAATGGCAGATTGCGAAGTTCTTTCTCCCCGGGGAATGAAAAATACGGCTAATACACACAGTACCATCATTGTTGTCGCCAGTGTCCAGGTTGCTTTTTCCAAAAAGTCGGTTGTTTTTCTTACTCCCATGATTTGGTTAGAAGAAGCAAAAGAAGAGGCCAGACCGCCACCTTTAGAATTTTGTACTAAAACAATCAATATTAATAAAATACAGATAATGAATATCAAAACAGAAATTGCCGTATACATAACTACTCTTTATTATTAAGGTTCTCTTTTATTTTTTCAATTCGGTCTGCAAAGTAAACACTTTTTTCCGGATATTTCAAACTTAATTTTATATAAGTTGCAATCGCTTTTTCATATAAGTGTTGTTTCACATATATTTTAGCCAGAGTTTCGCTGAATAATTCCTCCTGAGCGTAAGGATTTTCCTTCGATAGATCGCGGTTGTCTGTCGTTTCGGTGTTGATTTTCGGCATTGTAGGTTCGGACTGGATAAACCGTTCGATCAATTCGTCTTTTTTCTTCCGTTTTTTATGACGGGCAGGGGGGAAAGCGGCATCCACAGGCCGGTCGGCCGGGAGCGTCATTTCGTTTGGCAGCTGATAACCGCTGCTTTGGATTTCTGGAGTGTGCAATAATGCGGGTTCTTCCTCTTCTTCCAAATCGATTTCTAAAGCGAGGTCCGGTTTTGGGGAAGGTGCTTTATCAGGAAGCTGTACAGTGTTTGTTTTCTGGTCAACGCGATTAGAAGTGTGGGCGGGAAACATAGGTTGCTCCAGGTTCAGCTGAATCATTTCTTCTTCCTCTTCAGATGCTAAAGGAGAGGGGGAAACGAGAGAAGGCTGGTGTTCGAATTCAATTTGATTGTTCAGGTACCGGAAAAGTTGCTTATGGTCTGTAATATGAACGGTGGAGGATTTGAGTTCTCTCCGGAACCGGATACCTCCCGACAGGTACAGTGCTTTGAGGTATAAAATACGTGCAGGCAGAAAATAAGGATAATGATTTACGAGCATTTGGATTTCCCGTAATTCCTCTCCGTTAATTTTTTCCGGATGGCGTATCCATGTAATGAGATTCTCATTTTTCATGTAAAGTCAGTCATTTCCTGATTTTACCAGTTCACTAGCGCTTTGTTGTATATATCTTCGATGATTTTATCCAGAATATCGTTGATCAGCGATTCTTCGGCAGAGTCGAAATTTACTTCTGTCGAATAGTCGGCATAATTCGAAAAAGTGGATGTAAAATCATATTTATCGTCTTTGGTATTGGTGTATTTCACCCGAATCTCGATTGTCAGCCGGTTAGAAGCGGCAACTTCGTCCGACGTGATGTCGATAGGACGTTGGGAATACCCTGTAATCTGGCCTTCGAAACGGATATCCCCATTGTTATCTGTCATCTGAATTAAACCCGTTTTCGATCGCATATAATCGGTTAATCGCTCCGTAAACAACGAACTTAAATAGGGGACTACCAAAGGAGCTTTGTTTGGGAAATAATCTACTGAAAAAGTTTTTACATCAGGAGATATAGATGCGCCTGTCATCGAATAACTTACTTTGTAAAGTTTACAAGAATTGCAACAAAGTACCGCTGCAAACAATAGAATGATAAATTGGATTTTTCTCATAGATTGTCCTCCTGATATTTGGATACAAATGTACATGAAATTTTTCAGATAATCCACAGACGAATAAAAATGAATGAATCGTAAATTGCTACATTCTCCGCTGGTCTTTGGAACAATAGAACGTTTGTTATTGGGGTACTTTATCGATTTGGAATATACTAAATTCTGTATATTTAAAATAATTTCGTATATTTGTATGGATATGAAATTTTAATGTCATGAGATATTTAGACCCCAAGGCCGATTTGACTTTTAAGAAAGTTTTCGGTGAGCATCCTGATTTGGTGATTAGTTTGCTAAATGCTTTGCTTCCTTTGGAGCCTGAAGAGGAGGTAATGGAAATCGAATATCTTCCTGCTGAATTGGTTCCTGAAAATCCTTTGCGGAAAAACAGCATTGTCGATGTTCGCTGTAAGGATAAACGAGGAAGACAATATTTGGTTGAAATGCAAATGGTATGGTCGCCCGAATTTCAACAACGTGTGCTGTTCAATGCCTCGAAAGCGTATGTGCGGCAGATAAAAACCGGCGAGGAATACGAACTGCTTCAACCGGTATATTCGCTTAATCTTGTCAATGAGATTTTTGAGCCGGAACTGGAAGGATTTTACCATTACTACAAAATGGTCCATGTCGAACATACCGAAAAAGTAATCGAAGGACTTCATTTGATTTTTGTTGAATTGCCTAAATTTAATCCCCGCAATTACTCCGAAAAGAAAATGCAGGTATTATGGTTACGTTATTTGACGGAAATTAATGAGCAAACCCGGGAGATTCCTACTGAATTAATGGAAAATCCGGAGATAAAAAAGGCGGTTTCCGTTTTGGAGGAATCTGCCTTTACTGATGCTCAACTATTAGGCTATGAAAAATTTTGGGATATTATCAGTGTCGAAAAAACGTTATATGGTAGTGGTTGGAGGAGAGGTTTGAGGGAAGGAAGAGAAGCGGGCAAGGAGGAAGGCATAAAAGAAGGCATAAAAGAAGGCATAAAAGAAGGTAGAAAAGAGGGTATAGAAGAAGGCATAAGGGAAGGAATTGAGGAAGGTATAAAGGAAGGGAAGGCAAAAGGAGAAGCAGAGATGCAACGTAAGATTGCTTGTAATCTTAAAAAGGCTGGTCTCCCTCTGGATATTATTGTACAAAATACGGGTTTAACCGAAGAGGAAATTGAAATGTTGTAATGTGTTGATATAGAGTAAAATGATGCATAAAACAGGATTAAGTTAAAGTCTTTATCTTAATCCTGTTTTATTATGGATCTAAAATAGTTTATATTTTTATTTACCAGATGTGCCTGTGTATGTAGTCAATAATCCCGGGCTTTAGGATTGGTGGAAATACTGGAATAAAGCTTATATACCTCTTCCATATTGTCTGGCGTCTTTTTCAAATAATTCTGGATATAATCACCTGCAAAAGAATTTCTTCCCGGTATTGGGGCAAAAGACATCGTATCGATACGCGAGAAAGGCCACACATTTTTATAAAGCGACCAGTCTTAGTATTTTTGCATAAATTCAGTACAATCCCCATTATCTCCTGCATATTCCAGTTCCAGGTCATAAGGTTGCAGGCTACTCTTGTCTTTTTTCTCTACAAAAGCAAGCGTAAGCGATGCTTCCATTCCATTTTCAATATAAAGCGGGAGAATATATTCATACTTTTCAAAGAATAATGTGGCCTTGCCTGGTTCCTTCAGGGTAGTTGTAAAGTTGAATACTCCCTTGTCATCTACCTGTACGGCTTCTTTTTTATGGTTGATCCTTATGATGACCTCGTCACCCTTGAAATCTTTTACTACTCTCCGGATGTGTGCGGGATTTATGCTATTCGCCGACGATACTTGTAGGGACAGCAACGCCAGTAATACAATAAGAAAATATTTCATGACTGTTTATGTCTTTTTCTAGCCTCTTCACACATTCCCGGTGGGATGGCCGTTCATAATCGATGGAAATCAGGCGTCCTTCGGGATCGATCAGCATAAAACGGGGAATCCACGACATCCGATACTCTTTTTGCATCACAGCCTTATTTTCTTTGTCCACGATATATTGCGGCCAGGTAGCTGGATGCTTTTTCAGATAGTCTAACCAAACTTTTTGTGTATAATCCCATGAAATACTGATCAGGGTAATTCGTTTATCGTTTGCGAAATGCTCCTGTAATTTTTCCATATGGGGGATCTCCATAACACATCCGTGGCACCAGGTGGCCCAAACATCGACAAACACATAGGTCCCCTTTAAATCCGATAACCGGCATTTTTTCCCTTTATCGTCGATCAGCTCAAAGTCGGGAGCCGGTTTACCTGGAGTCAGGTTATTGTATGCCCGCAGATATTCTTGGTATTGTTCGTCTATCTGTTTTCGCATTACATCATTCGTACAGATTTGTTTGTATAATTTCAGTTCGCCATCCAAATTTTCTCCCGAGGCATGTTTTAACCAGATTTGCATGTGAGTGGTAGCGAATTCGTTCTTTATTTCCGGGTTACTGACAAGACGATCCAGTTCTGTGAGATAACGGATATTACTTTCTTCCTCTTTATAGGCGGGGTCCTGTATCAGTTTCCATCTGATTATGTCTCCGATAATATATGTGGTGCATTCATTGGGGTCGTTAACATTCAACGTTTGCAGGAAAGCGCTAAAGTCAGCGTCTGAAGCTTCTATTCCTGCTCGTGCGCGTTGGATAAGTAACGAAGAATACTCTACTAACCTGCCTTGGAAATACAAATGCTGCTGTTTGGCAAATTCATTTTTTACTTTCAGGTCTTCCACCCGGTTCAATGTTGCCTGAGCATTTTTTTCTATTTCCTCCATTTTTGCTTTATAGGCAGTGAAAGATAAGGTTTTCGTTTCAGGTTCGTCCCGAATTCCTAAGGTTTTCAGTTTGTTGAAAATCATTCGATACTCGTTCTCGGCTGCCCGGTCTCCTGAAAATTTCGCATTTACTTTTTTATGAGGTAACAAAGTGAGATCCAATCCCGCTTGCTCGCCTGCCATTAGGTTTATTTCGATTCCCCGCGGTTCGTAATCCAGAATGCTCACGATATAGATTTGATCTCCGGCCAACTTCGGCGACCACGAAAATTTACCCGAAGCATTTACCTGTAAAGTGTCTCTAAAATCTGCTTCATAGCTCCAGACGATTACTTTTTCTCCGTTATAAGGACGTATCCGTCCTTTCAATATCGTTTGTTTAGCCTGGCAACCTAAACTGATTGCCAGTAGAAATATGACCGATAATAGTTTCATGCTTTTCATTTTATGGCTTATTTTTCATATCTTGCTCTAACATTTTCACGCATTCTGGATGTGAAGGCCGTTCGTAATTATAAGAAACCAGACAGCCTTGCGGATCGATGAGCATAAAGCGGGGGATACCCGATATCCGGTATTCCTTTTTCATCACATCCATATTTTCCTTGTCTACCATATATTGCGGCCAGGTAGCCGGACGTTTTTTCAGATAATCCAACCAGACTTTTTGTGTATAATCCCATGAAATGCTGATCAGGGTAATCCGTTTGTCATCAGCGAAATGTTCCTGCAATTTTTCCATATAAGGAATTTCCATCACACATCCTTTACACCAGGTGGCCCAGACATCGACAAACACATATGTTCCTTTCAGGTCCGACAGGCGGCACTTTCCCCCTTTGTCATCGATCAGTTCGAAGTCGGGAGCCGGTTTCCCCGGCATCAGATTACTGTATACCCGCAAATATTCTTTGTATTGTTCAGCTATCTGATTGCACATCGTATCGTCGGTACAAATTTCGTTATACCGTTTTATCTCCTTGTCCAGAGGTCGTCCCAATTCACCGCTGATTGCCATTTTTATATGTTTGGTAGCGAATTCATTTTTCATTTCCTGATTGCTGACAAGGTGGTCGAGCCGGTTGAGGTAGTCAAATTTCCGTTCTTCCATTCTGAATGTGGGATCCTGGGCCTGCTGCCAGTTGATGATTTCCCAGACCATGTATTCGTCACATTCTTTCGGATCATTCACATCCAACGACTTTACAAAAGCATTGAAATCTTCGTCTGGTGTTGCTTCACCTTTCCTTAGTTTCATAGCTAATACCGAAGCATAAACCGTTCGTCTGTTCTGAAACCATAAATGTTGTTTTTGCTTGAAATGGGCTTTGGTTTCCAGGTCGGTAATCTGCTCCAGCAAGGTTTGCAGGTTCTGTTCTATTGGATCTAATTGTGCTTTATATTCGGCAAAAGAAGGTTTCCATGATTCCGGATCATAACCGATTCTTAATTCGGCCAGTTTGTCAAAAGCCAGCCGGTATTCGTTTTCAGCGGCCCGGTCGCCGGCGTATTTCACTTTTATCGTTTTATCCGGCAGGAGTGATAGCTTTAGTTCTTCCCGGTCACCGGGAGTCAGATGGAGCGGAATTCTCCATGGTTGGTAACCGGCGACATGCACCGTGTAAACCTCACTGCCCGTCCCTGAAGGTGCCCAGGAGAAATTCCCCGAAGCGTCTACTTCCAGTGTATCCTGTAGATTTGATTCATAACGACTCACGAACACCGGTTCCCCCTGGTAATTCTCAATATGTCCTTTCAGGACTGTCTGTCCGGGTTGGCAACCCGAACAAACAGCCAATATCCATGCAATAAATAAAAATCTCATTTTTTATTTTTTATATTCGAAATCTACTACTTTTCCGCACACATTTTTAAATTCACCGCCTTCAACCGGGAGTAATGTTCCGCCGCCTTGAGGATTTATTTGCAGGTAATAAATCGAACCACTGCCGGCAGTGCCCGATCCGTCACTTACAGCTACATACAAGCGATCTGGATTCTCACTTTTGTCGAATTCCATGTAATCTACTGGCTGGTCCATCGTATATTCTGCCAGTTCATTACCGGTAATCATGCTTACACACTTGATGATATTTCCATAAGCATAATACAAAAAGTCAGGTTCCTTTGTCGAGATTGCAAAACAAGTAGCTTCTCCCACACCTGTATAGTTCATTTCGAGTTTATTTTCAGCAATGATTTGGATAATAGGTCCTGATTCCCACGTATCTACTTCTTTCCCCGAAATCATATATCGATTGCCGTCATCATCTACCATAACGGCACGTAAATTCTCTTTAATGGCTGTACCATACAGCATATTCATCTGCATGTCCTTGGAATTGAATGCACTTCCTAATGCTTCTGGATACATCAAGTCTCCATAATTGTCATATAAAAAGCATCTTTTT
This sequence comes from Bacteroides sp., assembly GCA_021771575.1. GTDB lineage: Bacteria > Bacteroidota > Bacteroidia > Bacteroidales > Marinifilaceae > Odoribacter. Next base: position 22,590 of record JAETOX010000036.1, read on the forward strand.
TCTTGGTCGTAGAAAAATGCTCCTGCACCATATAGTGAGAATGGAGCAAAATGATAATTTCCTTTGATTTTAGGATCAAATTTTTCGAAGGGAGAGCACCAGATTACGCTCCGCTTATGGACTTTCCCGTTGATTATCAGATATTCATCATATCCACTTGTTACAAAACCTTCTACGACTCCTTCCGGTTCGACGTGAAACCATTCGGAAAGGGGCATTAAATCCACAAAATTGTCCGGTTCCACCGTAATAGCTTTTTCTTCTGTCGATATTAACACTACATTTTTAGCCTCGTAGTTTCCTCCAATATAAAAGATTCCTTTCGGATGACATCCGGCCGATTTGCCATTGGCTTGTTTATAAGCATGTTGTGTAACTGTATTTTTTATGTTGATAAAAGTTACATCCGACTCATTCCCTTCGATTTGGCTCAAAGCTATGACTCCTTTGGTATATTTATCGATCACACTCAGCGGTATTTTGGATTCAAAGAAAATACCGCTAGCCTTTTCCGTAACCATGTAACGCAAGGTATATTCGCCCACATCGATCGATAGTTTTACATTCAAGTCTTTTTTGAATGAAAGCGTGTCTGCGGCTTTGGTATCATTATTCCGCCAGGTATACCACAAATATTCGTAATCATCTTCCCGGAAACCTTTTTCCCCCGTAATGTTTACGGGTATGGAAAGCACGGAGTCTATCTCTGCTACATACGTTTCTTTTATACCGTCAATAGTTAACTTATTCAAGGGTGTGTAATCGTAATTCCCTTTGTCCTCTGTGCAGGCGCTACCTGTTACCAACAGCAATACACCTATTATTTCTTTTATTCTTTTCATATTTCTTAGCTTTAGAACCACGGTTCTATCGGTTGGTTGTTTTCATCTAAAACCGGATAATTTTCCTCGACATATTGGCTGAGTGCATTCGAACGGGCTCGCCAGAGATAATAGTCTTTAGAATATTCTGAGGCTGTTTCCGGAAAGTCTACTTCAAATTGTTCCAGAAGAAGTGAATGCTTCTTGGCGGAATAATTCCCCCAATCTATATTATCCCAATAAGTAGGTTTCATATACATATCGGCCATCAGTATTCTGATGACAGTCCGCTTGGTCAATCCTAGTTGCAGATCGTCCGAGGCCTCTAATTTCAAAGTCAAGTGGAGAAATTCTTTTTTCAGCCGGGAATCTCCTTGAAGCAAAGTTACCGGAATCTGAACATTGTGGGCATTTTTCGGCAGGATATAAAAATCCTCTAATGCCCGGTAATGGACGCCTGCCTCCGCTGTCGTTTTCTCCCGGTCTACTACTAACCGGATTTTTCTATCGCGATTGACTGTTTCTCCCATCAGGTTCACCTGTATGTTAAACGTTTTCTCAGTCACCTTTTTTCCAGCAAAAGAATAAAGTATGCTGTCTGACAGATCGCTCCAATAAGATGGATTGATTTGGAAATAAACCGCTCCCGTGCAGTCGAAATCATTCATTTTATTCTCCTGGCAAGCTGTCAGCAAGCCGAAGAGTATCCCAATGTAAAATATCTTTTTCATGGTCAGTTCTGTTTAAAGTTACCGAATTCCAGTTCATTATCCGGAACAGGGAGTACATAAGT
>JAETOX010000037.1 GCA_021771575.1 Bacteroides sp.
TATGAAGCCTGACCGGATCGAGAACTATTCACAGCTGAAATCCAAAGGGTTCAAGAATTCCAGTCCGGGACCGCAATTTTATTTCATGACAGGTCCTCAGGAAGCTTTCACCAAAGAATTTGCCGAAGCTCAGGAGAACTATCCTGCGGCCAGCGATGTGAAAATTGATTACGATACGGAATACGACGGATGGGGAAATATTTTTTCTTTTTTATTCCCAATTCTCCTGCTAATTTTTATTTGGGTATTCTTTTTCAGGCGCATGAGCAAAGGTGCCGGTGGGCCAGGAGGAGTATTCAATGTTGGCAAATCACAAGCCAAGCTTTTCGATAAAGACACCCATATTAAAGTGACTTTTAAAGATGTAGCCGGATTAGCCGAGGCAAAACAGGAAGTGGAAGAAATTGTTTCTTTTCTGAAGTGTCCGGACAAATATACCAAATTAGGAGGTAAAATCCCCAAAGGAGCTTTATTGGTGGGCCCTCCGGGTACCGGAAAAACTTTGATGGCCAAAGCCATGGCGGGAGAAGCCAATGTACCTTTTTTCTCTATGTCAGGTTCTGATTTTGTAGAGATGTTTGTGGGAGTAGGTGCTTCCCGAGTAAGGGATTTGTTTAAACAAGCTAAGGAAAAAGCTCCTTGTATCATTTTTATCGACGAAATCGACGCAATCGGAAGGGCCAGAGGGAAAAACCCCAATATGGGTTCCAACGACGAGCGGGAAAATACCTTGAACCAGTTATTGACCGAAATGGACGGTTTTGAAACGAATTCAGGTGTGATTATTCTGGCAGCTACTAACCGTGCCGATATACTGGACAGTGCTTTATTACGTGCGGGACGTTTCGACAGGCAAATTTATGTTGATCTGCCTGAATTAAAGGACCGGGAAGAAATTTTTAAAGTACACCTGAAACCCTTAAGGCTGGCCGGCGATGTAGACATTCCTTTCCTAGCCAAACAGACTCCCGGTTTTTCTGGAGCCGATATTGCCAATGTAGCTAACGAAGCAGCCTTGATTGCAGCCCGGAAAGATAAAAACGAAGTGGAAAAACAAGATTTTCTGGATGCTATCGACCGGATTGTCGGAGGATTGGAAAACCGCAGCAAAGTGATCAAGGTTAGCGAAAAGAAAGCGATTGCATACCACGAAGCCGGTCATGCCACCGTCTCCTGGTTGCTCGAACATGCCCATCCCTTGTTGAAAGTAACTATCGTTCCCCGGGGTAAAGCCCTCGGTGCGGCCTGGTATCTGCCACAGGAACGCCAGATTACCACCAAGGAGCAGCTTCTCGACCAGATGTGTTCTGTACTGGGAGGACGTGCAGCCGAAGAATTGACCTTCGGACAGATCTCCACCGGAGCACAAAACGACCTCGAAAGAGCGACCAAACAAGCATACGCGATGGTGACTATTTTCGGTATGAGCGAAAAAATCGGTAATCTGAGTTATTATGATTCCTCCGGACAAAGTGACTACAGTTTCACAAAACCCTACTCGGAAAAAACGGCAGAGCTGATAGACACCGAAGTAAAAGATCTGGTGGAAAGTGCTTATAAACGAGCACAGGAATTACTCCGAGCTCATCAGGAACAACACAAACAAGTAGCAGAATTGCTTTTGGAACGAGAAGTAATCTTTAGTGACGATCTGGAACGCATCTTAGGAAAACGTCCCTGGAAAGACGACGAAGAAGAAACCGAAACCCGAGAGGAACAAGAGTCTGAAAGCAATACAACTGAAGAAAAGCAGTAATCTCAAATAAAAAAATATGAACGATTGGACAGCTATTTTTGAAACGGCAAAACCATACGAAGCTGAGATGATCAAAGATATTCTCGATAACAATGGAATAGAATCCGTTATTCTGAATCAACAGGATTCTTCCTATAAACTATTCGGAAATGTTTATGTCATGGTTCAGGCTGAAGATTCAGAAAAAGCTGCAGAAATTTTAAAATCGAACCATTGTGAATAATTTCGGGAAGCGCACCATCAGTGGATTTTTATTTGTGGCCATACTTACGGCTTGTATTTTTATCCACCCCTATTGTTTTTATGCTCTTTTCTTTGTCATTAATATTATTGGCATATTAGAATTCGCCCACATGGCTCAGGTGATACACATCCGAATCAATCGTCCGATGTGTATCATTGCCGGCAGTCTACTTTTTACTGCTGGTTTCGTTCATTGTTACTATGGTTATAAGGAAGGGTATCTGATTTTTCTAGCGGCCACCCTTTTTCTGGGAATATGGGAACTTTACCGTAAAAGTACCCATGCTTTTCAAAATCTGGCTTTTGGGATTTATGTATTGTTTTATTTTACGCTTCCCTTCACGCTTTTGATTTATTTGCCTTATATCTGTACAGGACACTGGCAACCGGACATTATCTTTTTCCCGTTTCTACTGGTATGGTTTAACGACACATTCGCTTATCTGGCCGGGTCAACTTTTGGTAAGCACAAACTGTTTCCCCGTATCTCTCCCAAAAAATCCTGGGAAGGTACTTTGGGAGGGGGTCTGGTTACCATTGCCGCAGGTCTGCTGATCGCTCCTTATATCGAGGGGCTGGATATCGTTCAAACCGCAGGTATTTCGCTTATAGTCGTCATTTTCGGTAGTTTCGGTGATCTTATCGAATCGATGTTTAAAAGATGCATTGAAATTAAAGATTCGGGGCATATTATGCCCGGTCATGGAGGTGTACTCGATCGTTTGGATTCCATCTTAATGGCTTTACCAGCAATCTTTATTTTCCTGGCCTTTACCGGTGATTTTTAAAAAGGGCAACAGCTATTTTCAAAATTTTCAATTTACAATTCCGGGTTTTCAATTTTATATGATACCTTTGCATGCCGACAACGTACAATAATCAAAAAAGGAAATATTATGACTATTCATAAGGCCGGATATACCTTATTATTGAAAATCTTAATTGTGCTGGTTCTGATTAATCTGGCATCTTACTACTTTATCGATAATCTGCTTATCGTTCATACGATTTTGGGGATCAGTATCGTGATGTACCTGTTTATTGTCAATTTTTTCCGTTTTCCCAACCGGGTTATTATTCAGGATGATAATACCATTCTAGCCCCTGCTGACGGGAAAATCGTTGTTATCGAGGAAACGGAAGAACCGGAATATTTTAAAGAGCGCCGGCTACAGGTATCTATTTTCATGAATATTTTTAATGTACATATCAACTGGTTTCCGGTAAACGGTATTATCCGGTACTTCAAATACCATAAAGGCAATTTTGCCGCAGCCTATCTTCCGAAATCTTCGACAGAAAATGAAAGGACTACAATCGTTATCGAATGTAAGAACGGGAAAACAATTCTGATGCGTCAAATTGCGGGAGCTATGGCCAAACGTATCGTTTCATACGCACCGGTAGGAGGCAAAGCCCGTCAAGACCAACATGCAGGATTTATCAAATTCGGCTCCCGGGTAGACTTATTTCTTCCTTTAGATACCAAAATAGAAGTCAAATTAGGACAAAAAACAACTGGTTCACAGACAGTGATCGGAACTTTCAAATAATATCATTATTATGTCAACACAATCAGCAGTAAAGGTAGTCACTACCCATGTTTTATCAGAGATGAAACTAAAGGGAGAGAAAATCAGTATGCTTACGTCATACGATTATTCCATGGCCCGTATTGTAGATCAGGCAGGAATAGATGTTATCCTGGTAGGAGATTCTGCTTCCAATGTGATGGCCGGTCACGAAACAACTTTACCCATTACATTGGATCAGATGATTTACCATGCAGCTTCTGTGGTCAGGGGAGTAAAACGTGCGCTTGTCGTGGTGGACATGCCTTTTGGGAGTTATCAGGGAAATAGCAAAGAAGCCTTGAACTCAGCAATCCGTATCATGAAAGAAACCGCAGCTGACGCTATAAAACTTGAAGGTGGAGAAGAAATTCTCGAATCAATCCAACGGATACTATCTGCCGGCATTCCAGTAATGGGACATCTCGGACTAACCCCCCAGAGTATACATAAATTTGGAACATACGCCATTCGCGCAAAAAAAGAAGAAGAAGCGGAAAAGCTTGTCCGGGACGCACATTTGTTGGAAGAAGCCGGCTGTTTCGGAATCGTACTTGAAAAAATTCCGGCAGCTTTAGCTGAACGGGTAGCCCGGGAAGTCAGCATCCCCATCATCGGCATCGGTGCCGGCGGAGGAGTAGACGGACAAGTGCTGGTCGTCCACGATATGCTGGGAATCAATCAAGAATTTTCCCCTCGTTTCTTACGCCGTTATCATAACCTTTTTGCAGAGATCAGCGGTGCTGTCGGAAACTATATTAACGACGTAAAAAGCGGAGATTTCCCGAACGAGAGAGAACAATATTAATCAGAGACCATTGTCAAACAGAAGTCATGCTGGAAGTTTTATACGAAGATAATCATATCATTGCTGTCAATAAACAGGTTTCGGATATTGTACAAGCCGACAAGACCGGAGACATTCCTTTAAGCGAGGCAGTAAAAGCTTATATTAAAAAAAAATACAATAAACCTGGGGATGTTTTTTTAGGCATTCCTCACCGGGTAGACCGGCCAGTTAGCGGGGTGGTGATTTTTGCCCGTACCAGTAAAGCGTTGACGCGATTGAATAAAATGTTCCAAGAACATGAGAAGGAAATCACCAAAATTTATTGGGCAATCGTAGGCAATCTACCAGCCGAAGACCATGCTTTGCTCACTCATTATCTGGTACGTGACACTGAAAAAAATAAATCTCACGCTTATAATCACCCCAAATCAGGAGCTAAAGAAGCTAAACTGGAATATCAGCTATTGGGAAGTTCACAAAGGTATTACTTGCTGGAAGTTAAGCTATATACGGGACGTCATCATCAAATCCGTTGCCAGTTGGCCAAAATCGGTTGTCCCATCAAAGGAGATTTAAAATACGGTTTTCCCCGTTCGAATGCAAATGGAGGCATCAGTCTGCATGCCCGATCGATCAGTTTCAAACATCCGGTCAGCCAGGAGCTCCTGACGATTACGGCTCAACCTCCTTTGAACGATCCTTTGTGGAAAGTATTCACTGATTCAGCCACTCTTTGAACTCACGGATGCGTTCTCCGCTGACAATGGCTTCGATGCCATCGGCAGGTAAAGGAGAGAGAATAATTTTGATACGATTATTGGAGTAGCGGATCATCTCTTTAATCGCTTTATAATGGATGATAAACTTTCGGTTGATCCGGAAGAAATGTCTGGGGTCCAGGCGTCCTTCTATTCCACCGATGGTGTGATCGACCACATATTTTGCCCCGTCGTGTGTATAAAGGAACAGGTATTTGCCATCTGCCATAAAATAGGCAATTTGATCAGCGGTTACTGACACGATCTTAGCCCCCAGTTGTACTAAAAAGCGTCCTTGCCAGGAAAAGGCTTCCGACCTGACTTTTTTCCCGGTTGTCTCTCCAAACCAGCGTCTCACTTTTTCCAGTGCCTGTCGGATTTCTTCTTCATCGAAAGGTTTGAGGATATAATCGATGCCCTGATTTTTAAAAGCCCGCAAGGCATATTCGTCGTATGCTGTAATAAAAATAACCGGAACTTCGGTTTTTACTCGTTTGAATATCTCGAAACTTTGTCCATCTCCCAAATGGATATCGCTAAAAATCAAATCTACAGCATGTTTTTCCAACCACTCTATACTCTCCTGGACAGATTCCAGACACATTGTTACAGTGATATCCGGAGCAATACGTCGCAGTATGGAGTCCAGTTCGCGGGTAGCCAATTGTTCGTCTTCTATGATAATGGCTGTCATCATAAATTTTATGTATTACAAATTTCATATAATACGAAAACCAAAGCGAAAAGTATACGTAAAAAAAATAGCCGGGCCTTTGATTTCCAGGCCCGGGCACACTCACGGGGAGTTTGTATTCCACCACACTTATTTATCTTTTCGATGTACAATATTAATCAGAATAGTCTCCGAAAAAAAACAGAAAGGAGCAAAACGTCCGGAAATAGGAATAAATCTCCGGAAATCAGGAGTGAATCCCATCAACCGGAAAATTCAGTCTTTCAGGAAAGGTAAAATACAAATAAAACGGTCTCCCACCACCCGGTATTCAAATTTCTCAGCGGAATGATAACGGTAGATTTCCTGGATACTTTCCAATCCCACTCCGATCGAATCAAGTGAAACATCGCGACGGGGACGATAGGAATTGTCCACTATCAGCATCTCCTGAGCAATATAAATAGAAATATCCAAAGGATAGCGGTGAGTAATTTCATTATGTTTTATTGCATTCTCTATCAGTAATTGTAAACTAGCTACCGGAATTTTTCCCGGATGTTCCTCTACTCCCTCTGAGATGTGCAAACGAAGTTGTTCTCCGAAACGAATTTTTTGAAGGAAGTAATAATGACAGGTAAACTCCAGTTCTTCTTTTACCGTGCTTAAAGTTTCATTCCGCTTCTCAAGTACATAACGATAAACTTTTGCCAATTCAAATACGAATTTCTTGGCCAAAGCAGGATCGGTTGTAATCAGTGCACTCAAAGACCCCAAAGCATTAAAAAGGAAATGCGGGTTCAATTGATTTTTCAATTGTTGTATCTTCAATTGCATGGATTCCCATTCTGCTTTCCGTCTTAGTTCATATTCTTTTTGCCATTTATACTGAGAAAAAATCAATAAAGCGCAAAAAATCAGTATAGCCACGATAGCAATCCAAACGGTATACCGATGAAATTCAGCCATAGCCTGTCGATTATCCAAAGGAATGGTATTGATGACCATTACCCATGTTTCCTGCCCCACCTGAATGGGATAATAAGATTTTTCTACAGCCAATGCCAGGAAATTAGAAAAGCCAGGATAATGAAATTCCTTTTTTTCTTGGGCCACCTGTGCCAGATAATGTAACTCCCGTGAGTTTTCCAAACTTTGTCCGATAAGGTCTTTATCCGGATGGGCAATAAGGACACCGGAAGCATTGGCAATATAAGCATAATTTTTTCTCGCCGGGATCAGTTGGGTAAAATAGCTGTGTAAATCTGTCAGCGAAATATCGAAGCCAAATTCAATATCTTGCCATCGCCCATATAATATGCGGTAAAACTGATTTTCGTTACCATACAAACCACTCTCCCAGATTTCATCCGCTCCCTTTGACACGCGGATAGTATCTTTCTGCAACCAATCATTATAAATAACCTGTTCCGCTTCTTTTTTCACCCATCCCCGGGTAATTTTCTTATCCAGACTAACCAATATGTCCAAGAGACTACTCAGCTTTTCCCGGTGGTATCCCTGACTTTCGAGTGTTTCGTCGATTTTCTTCCCCAACTTTTCTGTACGATCAAAATCCTGCTGTATTAACCCGGCCCGATAACGGCCACTCTCCACAACGAGCGTACGATACATCCGATCGGTCGTTATATTGATTTGTCTACCAATCAACCATATCGCCACCGTAAAGACCAAGAGCAAACCGACACTAACAATAATCAGATTAGCTTTGTGAAATTTCATTACCCTTTTATTTCACAAAACTACGATAAAAACCAAATTAGGTTCAATTTTTTTTAATACTTCACTTTAGTATCGTTTGTTTCCCAACATTGGAATTCTTTCCCGGCCTCCGGTTCTTTGGCATGCAGAAAAGGGATAGAACGAGCCGGTTCGGGTAGTGCAATTTCTTTGTATATAAAAGAATCGTCGAATCCAGCGAGGGCAGCATCTTCTTTTGTAGAGGTATAATATACCTTATCCAGCCGGGCCCAGTAAATAGCTCCCAAGCACATGGGACAAGGCTCACAACTACAATAAATCTCACATCCCTCCAACTGGAATGTCCCCAATGCACGACAAGCTTTGCGGATAGCATTCACTTCTGCATGAGCCGTCGGATCGTTATCAAGAGTCACGGAATTGGAAGAAGCTGCAATGATTTTTCCTTCCTTCACAATTACTGCTCCGAAAGGCCCTGCACTACCCTGCTCTGCATTTTCGACAGCCAACCGGATAGCTTCCTCCATAAATTTTTTTATGTACATAAGCTATTGCACCTTCCCTTTTTGATCTGTTTTCGGAATTTTTGTTCCGGGATCCAGCAATTTTTTACTGTACCAAAGCATAAATATCCCGGCAAGAATAAAGGGTATGCTCAAAATTTGCCCCATATTCAAAGCCATTCCAACTTCCCATGGTTCCTGGACTTCCTTGGCAAATTCTATAATAAAACGAGCGGTAAAGATTAGAATCAGAAAAGCTCCGAAAATAAAACCCATTTTTTTCTTTACATCTGTACGCCAATATAGATACATCAACACAAAGAAACTTAACAGATAGCAAAGGGCCTCATACAACTGAGCCGGATGACGCGGAATTTCCGGATCAGGCAAACCGGAATTGACAAACCGGAATCCCCAAGGCAATGTTGTCGGTAATCCAACGATTTCCGAATTCATCAGGTTTCCCATCCGGATAAAAAAACCAGCCAAAGCAATGGGAATGACAGCACGGTCCAAAATCCAGAAAATAGATTTTTTACTTATCTTCCGGGAATAATACCATAAACCAACGATAATACCGATAGCGGCACCATGACTCGCCAATCCCTGATAGCCTGTAAACTTGAATTCCGGAGTAAACCGTATAGGTAATATCATCTCCAAAGGATGCTGACTATAATAAGCCCAATCATAAAAGATACAATGCCCCAAACGTGCCCCGACAATAGTAGCAATAGCCACATATAACCACAGTTTATCCAACCAAGCCATCGGTAAACCTTCGGACTTGAACATCTTCTCTTCCACCTTATATCCTAAGATAAAAGCCACAGCAAACAATAAACCGTAATACCGGATGGAAATCCCTCCCAGATTAAATAATTCCGGAGTAACATCCCAATTTACAAACAATGAAAACATACAAATGCAGGATTTACGACTTGCGATTTACGATCCGGGCATCCTCTTGTCCCAAATCGCAAATCGCAAATCAAAAATTAGTTATTCATTTTTCCCGTGGCAGTTCTTATATTTCAGCCCACTTCCACAAGGGCAAGGATCGTTACGTCCCACTTTAGGTCCTACTTTCACCGGTTCATGCCGTTGCTGTTCCCGATTAGCATTGGCAGCAGCAGCCTGTGCTTCGGAACGGCTCTCCCGCATCTTACTCAAGTCGGTACGTCTTTGCTCCGCCTCCCGTACATGATCGGGTTCCTGCATCGGAATCTGTCCTTTCATCAAAGTAGATACCATGCCTTTGTTGATTTTTTCAACCATCGCTTTAAACAAGTTATAAGCCTCAAATTTATAAATCAACAATGGATCTTTCTGCTCATATGCCGCATTCTGTACAGATTGTTTCAAATCGTCCATCTCCCGTAAATGTTCTTTCCAGGCATCGTCAATATGAGCCAAAATGACGGACTTTTCAAAAGAACGCATCAAATCTTCCCCATTGGAACGATAAGCTTTTTCGAGGTTAGTTACGACACTATACATTTTCACTCCGTCAGTAAACGGCACTACGATATTTTTAAATACATCTCCCCGGGTTTCAAAAACATTTTTGATCACAGGAAAAGCCTGCTGAGCGATATGCTCTACTTTCCGCTGGTAAGCTTCCCGTACATATTGATATAATCGTTCGGTTAATTCATCGGGTTTCATTTTTGGAAATTCCTCCGGATCAACATCAAAATCCACAGACAATACCCTCAATATTTCCAAACGGAATCCTTCCGGATCGTTCGCCGGCTGATATTCGTTCACAATAGAATCACAAACATCGTATGTGTTGTTGGCGACAGCTACTCCTATACGTTCGCCCAACAGAGCCTGACGACGTTGTTTATAAATTACGGTACGCTGAGAATTCATAACGTCATCGTACTCCAACAAACGCTTCCGGATACCGAAATTATTTTCTTCGACTTTCTTCTGAGCCCTTTCGATCGATTTGGTAATCATCGAATGTTGGATGACATCTCCTTCCTGATGGCCCAAACGGTCCATCACCCGGATAATCCGCTCAGAACTGAATAAACGCATCAAATCATCTTCCAAAGAAACGAAGAACTGCGAAGATCCCGGGTCTCCCTGACGTCCGGCACGACCGCGTAACTGACGGTCTACCCGCCGGGAGTCATGCCTTTCGGTACCGATGATAGCTAAACCACCGGCCTCCCGGACTTCCTGACTCAGCTTGATGTCCGTACCACGACCGGCCATATTGGTAGCAATAGTTACCGTCTTCGATTTACCAGCCTCAGCCACAATTTCCGCCTCTCTTTGATGCAATTTGGCATTCAGCACATTATGTCTGATTCCCCGCATCTTCAGCATACGGCTTAACAGTTCGGAAACTTCGACTGAAGTAGTACCCACCAACACTGGACGTCCCAAATCTACCAAACGGACAATTTCTTCGATCACAGCATTATATTTCTCCCGTTTCGTCTTGTATACAAAGTCATTGGCATCAATACGTACCACCGGACGATTGGTGGGAATTACCACAACATCCAGTTTGTAGATATCCCACAATTCTCCGGCTTCCGTCTCTGCCGTACCGGTCATACCGGCTAATTTGTGGTACATACGGAAATAGTTCTGCAAAGTAATCGTCGCAAATGTCTGGGTTGCAGCCTCTACCTTCACACTTTCCTTGGCTTCAATAGCCTGATGAAGTCCATCGGAATAACGACGACCTTCCATGATACGGCCGGTCTGCTCGTCGACGATTTTCACTTTGTTATCTAAAACGACATATTCCACATCTTTTTCAAACAACGTATACGCCCGAAGTAACTGATTAACGGTGTGTACACGTTCTGATTTCATGGCATAATTCTGGATCAGCTCATCCTTTTTAGTCAGTTTTTCTTTTTCATCCTGAACATTTTTCTCGATCTCCGCTATTTCCGAGCCGATATCGGGCAAAATAAAGAACTTCGGATCTTCACCTGCTGCCGTAATGGTATCGTGTCCTTTATCGGTGAGATCTATCGAATTCAGTTTTTCATCGATAACGAAATACAAAGGATCGGTAATTTCCGGCATTCTCCGGTTATTTTCCTGCATATATTCGTTTTCGGTCTTCATGAGAATGGCTTTGTTTCCCTCTTCACTTAGAAATTTGATCAAAGGCTTATATTTAGGTAATCCCTTATGAGCTCTCAGTAACAAAATTCCCCCTTCTTTTCTCTTTTTAGGATCATTGCTGACCAGCAATTCCTTGGCATCGTTAAACACCTTCATTACCAGCTCCCGCTGCATTTTCACCAAACGCTCTACCCGTGGTTTATATTCATCGAACATCTGATCGTCTCCTTTGGGTACAGGTCCGGAAATAATCAACGGTGTGCGAGCGTCATCAATCAATACGGAGTCAACCTCATCGACAATAGCATAATTGTGTTTACGTTGTACCAAATCCTCGGGATTGATCGCCATATTATCACGCAGATAATCGAAACCGAACTCGTTATTAGTACCGAAGGTAATATCTGCCAGATAAGCCTGGCGACGTTGAGGAGAATTCGGCTGATGTTTATCGATACAATCTACCGAAAGTCCATGAAACATATAAAGTGGCCCCATCCATTCGGAGTCACGCTTAGCCAGATAGTCATTGACGGTCACCATGTGTACACCTCTGCCACTCAACGCATTCAAAAATACGGGCAAAGTAGCCACCAGGGTTTTACCTTCACCAGTCGCCATCTCGGCAATCTTTCCCTGATGCAATACGGCCCCCCCGATCAACTGGACATCATAGTGTACCATATCCCAGGTCACCTCATTTCCTCCGGCAATCCAGGTATTGAAATAAATGGCTTTGTCTCCTTCGATCTCGACAAAATCGTGGGTAACAGCCAAATCGCGGTCAAATTGATTAGCCGATACTTCGATCTCTGCATTTTCCTTGAAACGACGGGCGGTATCTTTCATCACAGCAAAAGCTTTCGGCATCAGTTCTGTCAGAACTTCTTCCACTTTTTTATCTATCTGCTCTTCCAGTTTATCGATCCGATCGTATATTTGTTCCCGTTCCTCAATAGAAGGTTTTTCCTCTTCTACTTTCCGCTTCAATTCGGTAATTTCACTGTTCTCTTCTTCGATATAGGCATGCACCTGTTTCTTCATGTCTTCTGTCACCGCACGCAATTCGTCATGGCTCAGATTTTTTATCTTTTCCCATTCGGTATTTACCTTTGTCACTACTGGTAACAGTTCCTTCATATCTCTGTCGGATTTATTTCCAAACAGTTTTTTTAAAATATCATTAAAACCCATTTTTTACAATTGAAAATTAGAATTTGAAAATCATATCACATCCGAAATTGGTTTCCTTCTTCCGGAGCTCTGATTTTATGAGAAGTACGGCATAACGGCCCGAGACTCATGCGAACCGTTTTATCGAAAAAATAATGATGTAAAACAGAAATATTGGCTGTAGCTCCAAAGCTCCCGGTGGGTAATGTGCAATGCACCTCTTCGTCACTTTCTTCCTCCAGGCAAACAGAAACCACCTTCACTGTATGAGTAATGGCCAACCTGCAACGTTCTCCCCTCAAAGATTCCCCATGCTGAGCCTTTAAAGGTATAGTCACAGCGCAACCTGCCATGACGTATAGTGCCGCTATCAGATATCTGTTCATTTCCACAAGTTGCAAAGGTAAAGGAAAAAGATAAAAGTAAAAAGTAAAAGATAAAAAGATTCCGAAATAAGTCGACGTTCTGATAACTAATTATTAATGAATACTTATAAAAAGAAACTTTCCCACAACCGTTTACGTAAATCTCATCAGGAAAGCTCTGCGGGGAAAGAAAGAGGGGAGTTCCAAACCTAAAGAGCCATTCACTTTATAAAGATCCTATTTATGGGCACATATAATAACAATCTTTCTCAAGTTGTTTTAGTCGATGCCAACGATCACCCGACAGGGGTTATAGAGAAAATGGAAGCTCATCGGCAAGGTTTATTACATCGGGCAGTATCGGTTTTCCTTTTCAATCACCATGGAGATTGGTTATTACAACGGAGAACGGCTTTTAAATATCATTCGGGGGGATTATGGTCTAACACCTGTTGTACCCACCCCCGTCCCGGGGAATGTCCGGACGAAGCGGCTCATCGCCGCCTTCGGGAAGAAATGGGACTGGATTGTGTTTTGGAGAAATTATTTTGTTTCACTTATCGGGCGAAAGTAAGTCCTCTGTTGACAGAATACGAATACGATCATATTTTTATCGGTCAGACCAACACGATTCCTGATATCAATCCGACCGAAGTATGGGATTGGAGATATCTTTCTTCCAAATTAATCCAGACAGACCTCCGAAACCATCCGGAAAAATACGCTTGCTGGTTCAGTTATCTATACGATCAGATGCTCCAACAAAATATAAATTTGGTTTAGTCAGAATCTCTTTATTTCTTTTCTCCGAAAGCGAGATCACCAGCATCTCCCAAACCGGGATCTATATAAAATTTCTTTGTCAATCCTTCGTCGAAAGCGGCGGTCCAAAGGGTCAGTGGTTCATCTGCCAATTCTTTTTCCACATATCCCACTCCTTGACGGCTGGCAATCACCGAAGCAATATGGGTATGGACCGGAATCCCTCCTTGTTTTAACAGTTCCCGATAAGTGATAACCAACGATTTGCCGGTAGCCAGCATCGGATCGACCAACAACAACTGCTTCCCCGTAAGATCCGGGGTATAAATAGAATCGAACCGGATTTCGACTTGTCCGTCTGCTTGCCTATAAGCCCTGCGAGCCGAAACAAAAGCATTCCCCGCCTGATCAAAATAATTCAAAAATCCCTGATGAAAAGGCAGACCTGCCCGTAAGACCGTAGCGACAACTACCTCTTCAACAGGTAACATCACCATGGCAGAATTAACCGGAGTCTGTACAATAGCAGAAGCATAAGAAAAAGTTTTGCTGATTTCATAAGCCAATATTTCCCCTACCCGCTCCAGATTCCGCCGGAAACGCATACGATCTCCCTGTATTTCGATATTTCTGATCTCAGACAAAAAATTATTCAATACAGAATTATGGGTATTTATTACATGTATCATCACCTTTTATTTTTCGAATACAAAAATAATCGATTGCCCTTGATATGATCAAAATCCTGAAGAAAATTCTTTTATACGTTGCTCGTCCGCTTTCCGACAAATCAACAGAACACCCTGATTTTCGACAATGATGTAATCCTCCAATCCTTGAAGCACCATTTTTTTATCTTCCGGAACATGTACCACGCACCCTCGGCTTTCCACGAGACTTACCTTTTTTCCGACCACGGCATTCCCTTCTGCATCTTTCGGTAGTTGTTCATATAACGATCCCCAAGTTCCCAAGTCCGACCAACCGAAATCGGCCAGAAATACAAAAATATTCCGGGCACGCTCCATGATTGCATAGTCGATGGATATTTTCTCACATTCCGGAAATTTTTGTTCAAGCAAAACTTGTTCTTCCGGAGTATAGAAAGCCTGTTCCATTGCATCGAATAATTCAGCCATCTCAGGCTTATTGGCACGAAAAGCTTTCTCAATAGTCTTCACATTCCAAAGAAAAATTCCGGCATTCCAATAATAACCCCCACCGGTCACATATTTTCGGACCGTCTCTAAGTCGGGCTTTTCCTGAAATCCTTCCACTTCCCTGATTTCCTCGCAGCTTTCAGCACTAAGATCCTGACTTTTTATTTTAATATACCCATAACCAGTCTCAGGACGTGTAGGCCGCATACCGAGCGTCAGGATACGGTCTGCACCGGCAACGAAGTCCAGCCCCTTTTTCACTACCCGGACGAATTCGTTTACATCCATCACAATGTGATCAGCAGCAGAAATAACCAAATTAGCTTCAGGATCTCTTTTTTTGATTTTCCAAGCAGCATATGCAATACAAGGAGCCGTATTCCGCATACAAGGCTCGAGTAATATATTGGATTCTGGTATTTCCGGCAATTGTTCCCGTACTAATTGTTTATATTGCACAGAAGTCACCACCCACACATTCTGCACAGGACACAGAGGAGCCAGACGATCGACGGTCAACTGCAATAAAGTACGCCCAACTCCCAAGACATCGATAAATTGTTTCGGGCGTTCCGGTGTACTCATCGGCCAGAACCGGCTTCCGACTCCTCCGGCCATAATAACGACATGATTCATAGGTTTATAACATTTTATATTAACTTCAGTTTAGTCCATTTCTGCGGATTATCCAGCAGAGCGAAAAGTTCTTCTGAGGTATGATTACTCGTTTTCAGCATATCATAAATATCCGGATCAACACGGTTTCTGCCAACGCTCATTAAAATGATATTCAATAACATTTTCATAAAAGCCATTGGTAAACGCAGATTATGAGCAATGACGGAATAAAGCTTATCCCGATTGGCAATCACTTTTTTCGACTCACCCCGCTGTTCGATAATTGCCCGATAGGTTGCTACCAGCGAAAGGTGATAATAGATCCTGACCATTAATTCCTCTTTTCGGCAAAGTCTTAAAACAAAATTACCGGTTCCTAGCTTAAACCCCTTGACAATACTGCTTGTATTGTCTAAAGCTGTCAAAAAAATAATAGGAATTTCCTCTAAATTTTCTTCTTTTTTCAAAGCTTTCAGCAATAATACATTGGCCTGAATATCATCTACAAATAATATTTTATATTGATAATTTCCTATTTCCATGTATCCATTCATTCAGAAAAGCTTTGACAAAGATACAGTAATCTCCAGAAAACAGTCATTTCTATTTAAAATATTTCTAGAGCTTTCATTATTAAACTTAGTCTTTTTTTACCAGATTCTATAAAAGCATTTTTTACTTATGGAAACATCATATATCAACTTATTTTGAATCGCCTACATCTTCTATTCACAAACATTCCAATGCATAAGTTATCGGTTGAAAGAACAGGCATAGAGTAATTATAATCCGACAATTAGTAAAATTATATTGAATATTCGGTAAAATAAACTATCTTCGTTTATTCATATAAAACAAAGTTTCAAGTTTTATTAAATAATGGAACCAACAATTAACACTACATCAAAAACCATTTTAGTTGCGGAAGATGTGGAAAGTAATTTTCTCCTTTTGAAAGCTTTATTGAGTAAAACCTATCGATTAATCCATGCCCTTAACGGTCAAGAAGCCATAGAAATGTTCACTCAATATGCACCCGATTTAATCCTGATGGATGTTAAAATGCCTGTCATGGACGGATTGGAAGCAACCCGCCTGATTCGTCAGCAGTCGCTCACGACACCCATTATTGCACTTACAGCTTTTGCTTTCGATCAAGATCGGATCCGGGTCATGGAAGCCGGATGTAATGATTTTCTCACCAAACCGCTCTCCCCTCCTTTGCTCAAAGCAACCCTTACCAAATACATTTAACCGGAATGTAGCCATCATTCTTTAAAATTTTATTTTGATGTTGTTTAGTAGTCGTATTTTACACTTATATCGGATATGGTATGCTTTTATATCTATTGATCCACATCAAAAGATTTTTCCATACTCCTCCTCTTTTACAACTAGCAGGGAGAATTATCCGAAGTCATTCTTCTCATCGCCGCTTACAACAAAGAAAAATTATCCAGAAAAATAGCGAATTGTTTCGCTTTAGATTATCACCGATGCCAATACTCAACTAAATCCTTTAACATTACGCAAGATCGTCAATTGTTTCAGCGATCCGCACATCGGTTGTATTGTAGGAGAAACACGAATAGCTGTGAATGAAAAAGACTCTGCCAGATCGGGAGAAGCAGGATTTTACTAGAAATATGAATCCCGTTTGAAAGTATGGGATTCCTGTTCATACTCTACAGTCAGTGCTGCCGGTGAACTGTTTGCTATCCGTACAACACTTTTCGAAGCCATGCCCCCAAATACGCTCCTGGTTGACTTTATTCCTGCTTCTTTTTTATTTAGCTGCATTTGTCGGATGTTTCCTGCAACGAAAGCAACTAAGAGTGAAGATATTGTTTATTCCTTACTATTTTCTGTTTGTGAATCTGAATGTACTTAAAGCTTTTCCCTCTGCTCAAAAACCGCAGAAAAGGGACATTAGGAAAAGGCAAAGTGGAAAATGCAGGCATAAACCAAAAGTTAATGTATATTTGTACATTCCTTAGATCCTTCATATATGATAAATTACGAACAATATTCAAGAGAAGAGCTGATCCAACGAATCGAGGAATTGGAACAAAAAGTGACAGGGCTGACGAAACAAGTCCCACTAGATTCCTGTACCAATCGCATCAATACTTTGTTCAAATCGGCTCATGGAGCCGAAATTCTGGATATTCTGCCGGATATGCTATCGATTTTTGACCGGGACTACAACTATGTAGCACTCGTTTCTTCCGAACAGACTGTCCATGTAGGAGGAAATTCCAAAAATCTGATCGGCAAAAATCTACGCGATATTCTACCTTCCGATGCCTATATACCTGTAAAAGAAAATTTCGATAAAGTTCTTTCTACAGGTAAAGCCTCCATCGGATTCCATAATTTATATGTAGAAGGCCAACTGGAAAATTTTGAGAACCGGGTAATTCCCTTAGATGACAAACATATTCTATGTATCTGTCGGAATATTACAGACCGTATCAGCAC
Organism: Bacteroides sp.; assembly: GCA_021771575.1. Taxonomy (GTDB): domain Bacteria; phylum Bacteroidota; class Bacteroidia; order Bacteroidales; family Marinifilaceae; genus Odoribacter. The sequence continues at coordinate 17,678 of JAETOX010000037.1, forward strand.
TCAAAGCCGGCTCCAAATGGTCACCTCAGCTGTAAATAACTCTTTAGAAGAAATTTATGCCGTTCATACCAATGGGAGTTTGGTTTTTGCGAACAAACAATTTATCAATCACCATTGCCTGCAAGGAGACCCAACTGAATATAAAATTTACGATATATTTCCTCATACCGACGACAAATACTGGAAAAACTACCTCAACCAACTGAGAAGCAACGGAGAAAATCACAGTCATACCATCCGCTTAAAAAATCTGCACGACCAAGAAAGATTATTAGAGATTTCAGCTTTTATTCTGAAAAGCAATAATGGAGAGGAAATTATATGGACTATAGCCCGAGATATTTCTGAACGGATTGAACGGGAGCATAAGATATATGAACTCAATCAATTAATGGAGACAATCCTGAATAATATTCCTGTATATCTTTTCGTCAAAGATACAGGAAATGGTTTTCGTTACCTTTACTGGAATAAAGAACTTGAAAAGTCTTCGTCTATTCCGGCCTCAGTCGTCGTTGGTAAAACTGACGAAGAAATTTTTCCCGATCAGAAAGATGCCGAAAAATTCCGTCAGGACGATTTGCAGTTACTAAAGGACCAGAAAATGATCGAGTTCGAAGAAGATTATCTGACAGCAAGCGGTGAACGCAGAAAAGTACGCACCATAAAGACCCTGACTCCCCTCGAAGGTAAAAAACCGTTATTAATCGGTATTTCCTGGGATATTACCCAACAAAAAGCAACGGAAGTAGAATTAATAAAAGCCCGGAATAAAGCGGAAGAATCGGATAAACTGAAATCCGCCTTTCTGGCGAATATGAGTCATGAAATCCGAACCCCACTCAATGCCATCGTAGGATTCTCCAAATTATTGGGAGAGACAGACGATCCGATAGAAAAAGAGCAATTTTGTGACATCATAGATAAAAATACCGATTTACTTTTACAGTTGATCAACGATATACTCGATTTATCAAAAATCGAGGCTGGCATGCTGGAATTCAATACCAAAAATATATCTATCAACCAGTTATGTCAGGGAATCTACAACACCTTTTTTCTCCGTATGCCTTCAAACGTACAACTGGTATACGACCCTATTCCGGAAGAAATCAATTTATTTACAGATGGTAACCGGCTAGCACAGGTGCTTTCAAATTTATTGAACAACGCCCGGAAATTTACTGAAAAGGGAGAAATCCGTTTCGGTTTTCGTCCCCGAGGAGAGTGGATCGAATTTTATGTACGGGATACAGGGCTAGGTATCTCGAAAGAAAACATCGATAAAATTTTCACCCGCTTTGTCAAACTGAACAGTTTTATTCAAGGCACAGGGTTAGGATTGTCGATTTGTAAAATGATCATCGAAAAGCTGGGAGGAAATATTCGGGTAACCTCACAGGAGAATAAGGGGACTGAATTCCGTTTTACTCTTCCGGCCTATCGGGTTAACACCGATATAGAAGAGGGAAAGAACGCACTATCGACAAGCGCCAAATAAGCAGTAGTAAAAACATCGATTAATCCATCCAATATGAAGAAATTCTGGTTTATTATAGTATGGCTTCTAACAGAAATCCCCGGAGGATATGCGCAGCAGACCCCAGCAGAGATTTCTATACGTATTACAGATGAACAGCATAACCCAATCTTTGGAGTCTATATGATCCATAAAAAGCAGTTTGCTTTGCTAACCAGCACAGATATTGATGGAGAATGTGTCCTACCCTCTAACTTGGTTCCGGACCAGGACACGATCATTTTTCAAGGTATGGGCTATGAGACCATCGAAATACGTTTCGGAGAAATAAAACAATATCCGACCGTTTGTTTAAAAGAATTGAAATATGATTTACCAGAAGCAGTAGCGCAAGGGAGCACGCCCGAGGAACTACTAAAAAAGGCAATAGGAAAACTGAAAAAAGAAAAAGGAGGTCGCCTTCCGGTATGCCGCTATTCCGGTGTGGCACAATATGAGAAACTCACTCTATGCCGGGATACGGTGGTAGAATATCGCAGAGAATACGGTCATTATTTCACTTCCGGAGACATTAAAACCCGGAATACCTGGGATCAGACTTACCGCTCCTATTTGGTACCCGAATATATGGCGCGTAGTTATAATCTCACCAATGATGGATGCGATACCCTTACCCCTATGTCTCTAACCTACGAAGATATCCGTTTCGATGTTGGTACACGCAAAATTTTTACGCTCATCCGGGCTATCCAATTATACGGCCCGCTATTCAGCGGCACACATCACTATGATATCCGAGCCGTCGATACAGAAGATCCAGATTATACGTTTACGTTCAAAACCCGCTCGTCTTCTTATCCCGATCTGACACGCATCTCCTGCAAAGGTACTTTTGTACTCGACCGGGAAACCCATCTTTTGAAAAGTATGTCTTTCGATTATATCGATTACCAATTATTAAGACAGGTATTATTGACAAATCAGCGCAAAACCAATTCTCCATTTTCTACCCGGGCAACCCTGACTTTTGCATACGACAGTAGCGGGAGGTATTACGTGCGTTCCTGTGACCAAACGACTACTTGGAAATTCAATTTGGGTAGCAATTTTATACTGATTGAACAACCTACCCGCCATCAGCCAGCCGAAAACCGTCTCATAGAAAAAGAAGCTTTTTACTGTTTTGATTATCAAACAATCCCATCTTCCCAGCAAAATAATCATCTTTTGGTAAAGATTCATTTGGCCCAACGTTATCCCACCGGCATTTATAACCCTGAAATATTCCAGCAATTACCTCCTTTACTACCGACTAAACAAGCCTATCGGGATTTAGGACGATATATGCCGTTACAGGATCAATTCAGAGCCAATAACGGTAAACCCTATTATCCAGACAATTATATTCTCAACAGCGATATAGATAAACGCAGCCGCAAAATTTATCATACGAATCTCCGGGAAACCCAGAAACAACTTTTCGAATTATTCGGACATGTCCCGATACCCATGAAATAAAGCCTTATTTCTCTGTATGTTATCCGGAATGCCCAAAGCTGCATTCGATTTAAAATAAGCTGACATCAAGGTCTGTTGATAAAACTGAATCGTCATATCGGCTTTATTGGTAAACATTCCGTCAACCCGTCCCTCTTGCGGGCATCGATTTTTCCAACCGGTATACTCAGCCATTTGCTCCTCTGTATCGAAGCTATAGGGATGAATGGCCAGACCTGCCCGATAGATCATCTCTCCCTGCCATGGAGCTAGTAAATCAGCATAATCATTGGGAGATCCCGCTATACTGGGGCCGATAATAACCGCCCCATGAGCCACAGCATAATTAATCTTGGCTGCATAAGCTTTCGGTGTATTTTCTTTCAAATCAGAAGGCTCATTCCCTAACCATAATAAGAAACAAGTAGGTATCCGCCGGGGAAAAGCTTTTTCTAATTCAACCAGACTATGGGCTGAAAAAGTCTGTAATATGACCCGGGCTATCGTATTGGCAATCCCCACACCCCCTTGAGGAACCTCGATTTTTTTCATCTTCCCGGGCTGGATATGATACCATCCCAACCTTTCCAATTCTTCTCTCAGATCCTGCTCCATACCGGGAAACAGATGAGGTTCCTTGGTCTCCGGATAAATGCCTGGCCGATTGCCGCTGTCCTGTGGGTCTTTCTCATAACGGGTATACTTCTTTCCATCAGTTCCCCACTCATATATACGACGTCCTTGTTCGTCCCGGACGATGCGGTATCCTTCCGCAATCCGTATTACATCTTCCAAGGTAAGGATATCCTGTCCGACAAACTCTTTTTTTGCCCGATCCGGATAAGTTTCGTTAAACCAACTTCCAGCATCCAACTGGCGCAGTTCATCTAAAGTAAAAGCAGAAACAGGAGCATCTGCACGCTCAGGAAAAACCTCCGCAATATCAGTAGTTCGCCGCAGGTTCACATCATGTAAAGCTATCAATACCCCATCCCGGGTACGCTGTAAATCGAATTCCAGATAATCTGCTCCCACATCCCTAGCCCAGCGCATAGCAGCTTCGGTTTCTTCAGGTGCCCAATAAGTTGTACCCCGATGAGCTATAACGATATTCCTTGGCAACTCGTTCAATACTTGCTGCAAAGCTACAGGTAATTTATGTATTTCTATTCCAGCATAAGGCCTACCCTCTTTACTAATCAGAGCCATCAAAACGGCTATCATAATTATTTTCATTTTATCCTATTTTCTTTTACAAAACTAAAAATTAAAATCCAGACATGTTGATGCCTATTCTAACAAAATGCCCCAATAAAAAAACATCAGGCAGGTGAATTGTAAAAGTAGAAATAAACATGATTCAAAAAGATCAAAGATATTTAACTAAAAATAATAGAAAATTTAGTTTTGATACCTATAAGAAAAACACAAAATCCCAACAAGCTATAATTTTACGAATGATGTAGAAAACATAAAATCCAGACAAAGATGGAAAACGAAGTTCTAACAATCGATATGCCAAAACAAATCCATATACGGAAGAAAATACCAGAAAAACGATAGAAATAAAGCAAAACTGTGCCGTTTAGTTTTGGCACAACTTTTTTATATTCTCCAAGCCATACTAAACGGCTTCCTTCTTTTTGCGTTTTTTCTCCATTACCGTACTGATAATAAACGGTATGCCGACAAATACAACCGTCCCAATGATAACAAGCCTGGTATAAAAGGCCGGACTACCAACAGGTAATTGAGACGGAGGGAAAAAGGTAACGATAAAGGAAAAGAGGACAGCCAGAAATCCGATTCCTGCAATCAGCCACATACCAGTTTTTCCGCCTGGAACCTTATAACTCCGTTTCAAATCAGGCTGGGTATAACGTAATCTTATCCCTGATGCATACATCATCATATACATCACCAAATATAAACCGATTGTCAATGCACTGAGCAAAAAGAAAGCGACACTTACATCCTCCACAATCATATATAAAGAAGATAAAATAGTTATAATTGCCCCTTGAATAAAAAGAATATGGGTTTGTACTCCATTTTTATTCGTTTTTTTCAGAAAATCCGGTAATTGTCCATCCCGAGCTGTCCACAGTAAGCCACGGCTAGGTCCGGAAATCCATGACATCACTCCCGCAAGAGCTCCGAAAGCAGCCAGAAATCCCATGATATTTGTCATCCAAGCGATATGATAATGATCAAACAATTGCTGAAATGTGACAAAAAGTCCGGATTGCAAATTAATCTGATCGTATGGGGTTACAACAGCTACCGCCAAAGATCCTAGAGTAAACAAAGCGAACGAAATCAAAGCAGCCAAAAACATCGCACCAGGAAATTGTTTTTGAGGGTCTTTCATTTCCTGAGCATGTACAGCATGTACCTCCACACCGGCAAACAGCAAAAGAATACCAGCCAGAAAAGCGATATCACTCATACCATTTATATGAGGAAAAAAACGGGGATGAACATGTCCAGCATCCACATTGACAACCTGTGCCACAGTCGACGGAATATGCTCGAAAGCAATTGGATTGTCACCGAAAATCCAAATCAAAGCCATAATGATGATCACAACGCCAGGCAATACCGTTCCCAGCAAAAATCCTTGGCTTGTGATACGAGAAATCAGGGAAGTTCCCCGGAAAGTAAGCCAAGTAGCCAACCAGTACATGACGATAGAAAAAAGTCCGACGAACATGCCATTTTGAGACAAATCCGGTTTACCGATCATATAAGCAATTGAAGCTGCGGCAAATCCCAACACTGTAGGATACCAAACAACATTCTGGATCCATTGCAGAAAAATGGCTGTAAAACCCATTTTCCGGTTGAACGCTTCTTTCACCCAAGTATATACTCCTCCTCCTTTATCGGCAAAAGCGCTTCCCAATTCGGCAGCAACAAAAGCAGCCGGAATTAAAAATAAAAAGGTAGCAAAAAATATATAAAAGAACATGGTCAATTCTTCTTGGGCCATCATAGGCAATCCCCGCAAACTAATCACTGCAGCAGCCGTCATCAAAGCCAATTGCCAGGTAGAAATATTTTTCGTCGTCTTATTCATGACATCGATAAGTTTTGTTTCTGCCGTACTAACGAATTTTAGAGAAAGTTAGTTACACCCCAGAACGATTTTACAATTAAAGCACTAATTTTGCCCCCTTAAAATAAATCGGCGACTATTTCGCCTGATGACGGAAACCCGACCAACGAGTTATAATAAAAATGGAATATACACCCAAGCCTTCCGGTTTTGCCTTGCTTCCGCTTGCTGTTTTTCTGGGTATCTACCTAGTGACATCGATTCTGGTGAATGATTTTTATAAAGTACCCATTACGATAGCCTTCATCATTTCCTCCGTAACGGCCATTTTAATGACCACTCGTCTCTCACTCAGTGAACGAATCAGTCGTTTTTCCAGTGGAGCTTCGGACAAAAATATTCTCCTTATGATCTGGATTTTTATCCTGGCGGGAGCTTTTGCCCAATCGGCCAAAGCGATGGGTGCTATCGAAGCGACAGTCAATCT
>JAETOX010000255.1 GCA_021771575.1 Bacteroides sp.
AGCTTATCGGCTCGATAGAGATTCCGGGGTACGGACGTCTGTCGTCGAGTGTGGTTACGCAGTTTATATCGTCCACATCTCTTGATACGGCAGAGTTTACGGCAGCTAATGTGGATTCCATGGTGCTCTATATGCGTTATCGGCGAGGCGCTTTTATCGGCGATTCAGTGGCTCCGATGGGATTGAAAATCCACGCATTGAACCGTCGCTTGCCTTCGCCTATTTTCAGCGATTTCAATCCGGAAGGATACTTCGACGCATCGGCTGCACCGCTTGCCTCAAAAGTCTATACGGCTTCGACTCTTGATTCCGATTCACTGAGAAAGATGGCGAGTCGCGATATTTCCGTAAGGATGCCCCTTGACCTTGCGCGCCGTCTGTTCAGCACGTTTGAGGAACATCCTGAATATTACGCCACTCCGGAAGCGTTTATCGACAATGTGTTTCCCGGCATCTATATTGAGAATGCCTACGGTTCAGGGCGCATGACTCTTGTGTCGCAGACTCTTATGAAGATGTATCTTCACAAGTATCAGTATAATGAGGAAACTAAAAAGAATGATACGATAACAGCTCGCCATGACTATTTCCTGGTTACGCCTGAGGTGCTTTCCGACAATATCATAAGTCTTTCCATGGATCCTTCGATTACACGTATGGTCGACGAAGGCGAAAATATACTTCTGGCTCCTGCCGGCCTTGAAATGGAGATAGAATTCCCTGTGCGTGAGGTTGTGGATCGTTATCGCGCTGATAAAGCGGACCTTTCGGTGGTGAACTCGCTGACTTTTTCTATTCCGGCTTCAGAAATTGAAAACGATTTCAAGGTGGAAGTCCCGCCTTATTTGCTGATGGTGCTGAAAAGTAAACGAGATGAATTTTTTGCCAACAATTCATTGCCGGATAAACGTACGTCGTTCTATGCCGCTTATAACAGCACCACGGGTACTTATGATTTCTCGAGTATGCGTTCGTATCTTCTCGATATGCTTGAAAAAGAGGAAATAAAAGAGGAAGATTATACATTCTCGCTTGTGCCGGTACAAGTGGAGTTCGAGGAGCTGGTAAACTCCGGCTATTATTCCACCACTGTGCAGAAAACGGAATCGGCTGTGACGCCCTACGTCATGGCTCCTGCGATGGCTCGCGTCGATTTGTCGAAAGCCAAAGTGAAGTTCACATATTCCAGTCAGAAAAACTTCTGATCAATTGTTAGCAAAGGTTAAATGCGTGGCGGTGTTTCATTCTTTCCGTCAAAGTTCATTACCTTTGCACCGCAAATCAGGCCGCAATAGCTCAGTTGGTAGAGCATTTCATTCGTAACGAAAAGGTCGTGGGTTCGAGTCCCACTCGCGGCTCTCAAAATCCCCTTCTAACCGCTTTGGTTGGAGGGGGTTGCTGTTTTAAGGCGTGCTAAAAGTGTATTGGTCTTTAATAGGCATAACTTTAACGGAACTATAAGGAATACTCTTGGTTGTTGAATTCGGAGAAAAGCGCTAACTCTTGCTTAATTACTTTTGTAACAGGCGGTTTTGTTTAAAGTTTTATTGTTGCCTTCTGTTATGCCAGACCTTCGCTTGCCGTTATCAAGGGCTTGATACAGATCTATGCTGAAGTCGCCGAATAGCAGAAATCGTTCGGTGCGTAACTCTGTCCTTGATGAATTCCTGCGTTCACAATCACAGGATTGGGTATAATGCTTCTTTTTTATTTCGAATGTCTTGGATAGAGTTGTCCCAATCCGGATACAAAGGCGGTATCTCCCCCCTCGTAAAAGTTATTTTCTTTAAAAGTAAAGTATGCTTGTCTTTTTGTAAAATTTTATATACCTTTGTGGCGTTCATTAAATATAAACCAATAAATAAAAATTTCGTTATGAAAAATCTGTTCTTTCCAAGGCAATTCCAGATGGTAGGATGGTTGCTCTTTGTTCCGGCAATAATCCTCGGAATTCTTATCTATTTCAATGTAATAAATTTTGAGGGAACAATCGAAACCATATTTAACGACGCAGTGATAATCGGCATCACCATTGGTTCTATTTTCATAGTCTGCTCCAAAGAGAAGCATGAAGATGAA
>JAETOX010000256.1 GCA_021771575.1 Bacteroides sp.
GTTATGGGGTTACCCAAAGAAGTAGCAAAAGCACTGATTATTGATGCATCTGCAGAGTGGAGTTATAAAACGGCTCCGCAAAATCTCAAGGAACTTACGGGATATGGTATTGTTCCAATCGATATCAACAAAGTGCTTTCGACGGACAGTAACGAAATCAAGTTTATCGTATATGGGACATCAAAATCATATAGAACCACTAATTATGCTATTCCCGTTCCCAGAGATGAAGACGGCAAATACCCCTATATAGCTCGAGCAACATTATGCTATTTCCCACAATGTACGCGCTCTCAAGGCGTTGATTATACAAATCGGGAGTTGTCATTAAGGTTTGGACGGGTAAAGCCAAATGGGCAAATTGATGATATCAACGAGAATATCCAAGACGAAATTGGTTCCCACATCGATGAACGACAGTCTCGAAAAGACTTTCGCAAATGGGAAAATACAAAACTCATATCCAAAATATTAAAGATGAATCGTCCTCTAAAATCATATGGTGACCGATTTTGGGGACTTGCGGTAACATCAAAGGAACGGTTAGCAATGCGAACTATGGGAGAATTGAATTTTGGAATTGTAATTACCTTACGAGAGATTAATGGTGTAAACCGCATTCAGGATTTTATTAGGGCTTGTAATATGAGAGGCTACATCGTTAGTGAGTTGAATATTCAAAATCAGTTGGAAATTTACAATATAAATCAAGAAGAACTCACTTTTGAGTAACAGGCCAACGATCTCGATACATTTCTACAATGTTCTTAGAAAATCTTTCTACCACACAAACCAAGGCAACGAAAAAACGCCGAGTCTCCCCGGCGCTCTTAGGCGACAAAGCACAGCGAATGGTACTTCATCGATTGTGGCAAATTGAGTTTACCATGATTCGCAGCCGATTGCAAGTAAAATCTGTCGTCCGAAAAGAGGTGAAACAAGGAGCGTTTCCTTTACTGTGTGTTGACGATAGATATTTTATTTGCAAAGGAGTACGATTTAATGCATATTTCCGCCCATTTGGGCCTTCCACCTGGTCATTCGCATTTTCCCTTTGTCGACATTACAACCCGCAGCGATACCAGACTGTTTCTTGACCCCTGCCTGATTGAACGAAGTCAAGATGATTTCAGCAGATATGCTGCCGCACTTATATCCGATTTCGAAGATAAACTGTATTGGGATATGCGGCATGGACATTGGGGCTGTACCGCTGTCTTTGACGAAGCGCATGAAATCAATGACACCAAGCTTGGATATGGCACAGGCTATAACGGGAAAGGTAAGACACCACACGGTATGCGGGACAGTCTGAGCGGTCTGTGTAAGTTGGCGAACAACATCCCATCCATTTCCCGGATACAAGATATATCCATTTTTGTTGAAGACTTTGCAGAGGACTGCATGAGTGATCTTTTGACAAATATTTTGAGACTTCCTCTCAGCCAGTTCACTGCCGAACTTATGCGCACTTATGATAAAACGCCCACTAGCAAGTATATAATTAAGTCCTGGGATTTACATGCTCACTCTTGGGTCGAAACTGAGCAGCCATATTGGACGGTCACCGGACAAAAAATTCTGCTCGTCCCAAAATGGTGGGTGCGAAAAAACTTTCTCTTTAAAGCTCATCAATACCTATATGGTGTTATCATCGAGCGGATGAAGATGGAACCAGGATATGAGAACCTTACCAAAATAGACGTCTGGAAAAACATGGAGCGTGATTTCGAGCACTGGGAATATGCCAAAGTCATCGAGTACACGCAAAGACATCCAGATGCCTTAAGCGACTATCATACCCGTATACCGAAGTATTATAACCGCTCCGCTGGTTGTATGGACGATAACGACCTTGACCAGGCTGTCTATGGTCGTTTAATTTCGGAAATTGCATAAGCCACAAGAGGAGGAATAACCATGGCTGTACATCATGGCGGTAAAGTTGGAAAAACCGCCAACCCGTTGCGTTAATAGTGGTAAGGAACTCACGCAAGGAGACTGTTGGCTGACAATTCGTAGTGCAAAAGCGCAAGATGGGTTATGGATTTATAAATTATCCACAGCCCATCTTTGTG
>JAETOX010000257.1 GCA_021771575.1 Bacteroides sp.
CCCCCCCCCCCCGCCCCCCCGCGCGCCCCGGGCTATCTGAAGAATTTCGTTACCTGTCGGCCAAAAGAAGCTATTCAGAATGCGATTGAGCTGGCCGTATCTTGGTAATTGGAAAAATGTCACTTTCACACTAACAACATCACGCGTATGAGAACAAAACTACTCTTCACAATCGTTTGCACCCTGTTAGGCTTGCAAGCCTTGTCAGCTGGAAATGCCTCCACAACGGCTCCGATAATGTGGCCGGTGTCGTACACAATTAAAACAGACAGACCATTTGTCTATCCTCTTGAGGAAATCGGTATAAAATTTGACCGCACCGTCAAATTGATGGAAGAGATTACAACACCGGTTACAATTCAGGCTAATGGCGTTGTAGTAGCAGAAGCTACATCGCTCGAAATCATCAATACGGAAAGCAAAAAATCCGCTGGGGGAATCTTAAATGTGCATTTCGAGAAACAGAATCTGCCCAAAGGAATTACCTACCGGTTATGCCTTCCTGAAGGTGTCATCGGTTGGACTGAAATGGAAGAAGGGATATACCAACTTGTAAATGGAGCAACCACGGAAAAATTTAGTGTGCCGTCCTCGCTCGGACCAACCTTTGGAACCGAAGATGGAGTGCAAATAGCCGACTCTGATGATTTCATCTTGCTCTATTGGGGATTTGAAACAAAAGCTGTCGGAAACCCCAAGTTTGACCTATATCGCGAGAATGAAAAGATAGCCGAGATACCTGCCGACGTAACATGTGATTGGGATTTAGGGCAAGCCCGGCCCGCTTTCGATACATACATGACATTCGATAAAGGCATCAACTACAAACTTGTCCTACCCGCAGGTAGCGTCAGCTCGGTTTATCGCGAAGATATTACTAATGATGAAGTTGTCTTTAACTTTATTGGCGGCTACAATGGTCGGATGGATTCTTTTACATACACGTGGTGCAGTCTGTATACCGACCATTCCGGCATATTGGGTGAGGTTTCCTTTATATATGACCGACCGATAGAAATCGCGCCCGATGCAAAAATACTTCTTCACGAAATCTATCCTGCCACGCAGACTATAATGGAAGTAACTCCCTGGCTTAACACCGACGCCAATTGTTGGTGTCTGGTGTGCGACTTCGGAGGCTACCACCGCGACGATGAGTGGGGATTTACGATAGAAATCCCTGAAGGAACAGTCATCAGCGCGGATGGAGTAATGTGTGCTCGCAGCGAGTTCAGAAGTGAAACAGCCGGTGTTGAAGATATAATTGTAGATTCCGACAGTTTACAGCCCTTCTATAATTTGCAAGGATTTAAAGTTGACCATCCGAAAATCGGCGATATCTATATTCACAACGGCAAAAAGCTTGTATTTAAGTAGTGAAGACATCTGACCGCTCTTCAAATGAGATCTCTCTGCTATGCAATAATTGTATAGTCCGGCCGTTTTTATTAAAAATAATAATTCCGGACTATGAACAAATATCTTTTGCTGTCGATCCTGCCACTTCTTTCAATTGTAATGATAGCTTGTGATGATGACGAGGATGTGCAACCAATGGACTTGAACCTTTTTGCCGCAACCTGGGAAGTTGTTGACCAAGGTAACCAAAAGGTTTTTGAACGTGAAGACATCCTCGGCATAACATCCGCTCAAATTCATGAAAGCTACGGAGCTTATCAGGGATATATAACTACATACGCCCTCACGGTTGACGCTGCTCTAAGGCATGACCGAGTTTTCAGTTGGTCTATTCGTGAAGTGGAGAACCATCAGCCATTATTAGACGTGGTATTTCAGGGTGAACTTGATAGCGATGATCCCTGGGCAGGTAATTATCCCTATAAAATAATCAAATTGACTGACACTTATATGTGGTGGCAAGTTAATACCAACGGAGATAACAGCATAATTAAGTTTATACGTCGTACTGACCTCCGGATTGAATAATAAGCATCTTTGTTTTCAGAGCGTTTATTATTCGGTAATTTCGATTACATTGCTTTCAAATCCTATAATTTGGCTTTCATAGTAACCATCACCGGTAACTCTGGGTCCGCTCACAACTTCATAACCTTCG
>JAETOX010000258.1 GCA_021771575.1 Bacteroides sp.
ACGGGGAATCGTCTTTAATTCCGGATAATCAAGTGATACAGAACGGTCGGTCAAGGCTAAAGCCGCTGTACAGAATCCCATTTCCCGTAACGATACAATTGGATGAGACAACCAGGTCCATGGAACAAGAAATACCGACCCCATCGATACCCGCACGGCACGACGGTTCAACGGGTCACAGGAATCCGTCGAAAGTAAAACTGCATCCACTCCCAAAGCCGCCGCCGAACGGAAAATGGCTCCGATATTCGTTGTATCGGTCACCCCGTGGATTACCGCTACCCGATGAGCGTCCCGACAGATTTCTTCCGCACTGCAGGGAACCGGACGACGCATGGCACAAAGCACACCACGGGTCAGCGTATAACCGGTAAGACTTGCCAACAGTTCCCGACTACCTGTATAGACAGGAATATTTCCCACACGAGCAATGATGTCGGCCGCATTGCCTTCGATATGTTTCCGTTCGCAAAGCAAAGCGAGAGGCTGATAACCTGCATTGAGTGCCACACGGATAACTTTCGGACTCTCGGCAATAAAGATTCCTTTCTCGGCATTCATCCGATTACGCAACTGGGCATCTGTCAAGGTTCCGAACACTTCCACTCCGGGGTGTTCCAAAGATGTTATTTCGATGATGGGCATGAAAGTCTTCTTTTTCCGCCAAAGTTAAGAAAGAAAACACGCCCAAACAACATTTTTTTCCTACCTTCGCCAATAAACAAATAAAAATCTCATCATCATGATTAAAAATTACAGAATGAAAACATATCTCAGTTACTGTATGTAAAATAACAGGTGAAAAAATGCTGACTATTCATAAACTCTATCATAGGCAATATTTTTATAAGATTATGCTCCATCCATAAACCCGATGTTATGAAAACAACCATAGAAAAAGTAGAAAGAAAGCATGGTTCATCATTCTCTGTGATTGCGTACACCAATCCCTATTTTGCCGCTCCTCTGCACATCCATCCGGAATATGAACTGATTCTTATAGAAGAAGGAGGAGGCCTCAATTTTGTGGGCGATTCCATACGCAAAATGCAAGTCGGAGACTTTATGTTCATCGGCTCAAACCTGCCACATCTATGGTTAAGCAGCGATGAATACTATGAAGCCGGTACGACATTGAAATCCCGCTCAATCTATACACAATTCAATGTCGATATTTTCCCGGAGAATATGTTCAATATTCCTGAACTGGCACCCATAGACACCCTCATAAAAGCTTCGGAAAAAGGAGTGCTATTCCTCGGAGACAACATAGATCATTTCAAAAAAGAATTCAGAGAACTGGTTGACAGACAAGGATTCGATAAATGGTATGGACTCTGTAAACTGCTCCATGGCCTATCGACCCAATGCAGATATGAATTATTGACCAGCGAGACTTTCACTCCAGACAATAGCTATACTGACAACTCCACAATCGCCAAAGTACATCTATACATTAACCGTCATTATCAGGAAGAATTGAATCTGGAAGATATAGCCAACTTTGTAGGGATGAATCCCAGTGCTTTATGCCGATATTATAAAAGACATACGGGTAAAAAGATGTTCGAATATTTGTCTGGACTGCGCATATCCTATGCCATGAAACTACTGATGAACAGAAATATCAACATCAGTCAGGTAGCCTACGACTGCGGTTACAACAGCCTTTCCCATTTCAACCGCCAGTTTAAGGAAATCACGGGCTATACTCCCACAGAATACATCAAACACATTTTACATCTGTACTGAACAAGGATTTCCGGCAGCCTCGTAAAAACGACGGTCAACCGGAAATCCTTATCCCTACAGACTACAGCCGGATTCTTACAGTTCCATAGACAGGAACTACGTCCAATGCCTTGCAGTAATCTCCCCACGCTATTTCAGGATAATCCCAACGGTTATCCATATACAAGACCAACTCTTCGGCCGGAGTCTTATTCAACCGACATCCTAAACCGGCTCTGGAAGAAACTATCTGCAGACAGATATCCTTATCTTTCTGACTCAACGTATACGTATAAATGTTTTCTTTCATCCCTTTCGCCTGATTGGTCAACG
>JAETOX010000038.1 GCA_021771575.1 Bacteroides sp.
GACCGAGGTTAAAATTATAATTGGTTTCCCACGATAAGTCCAGATTCTGTAACTGTGACTGCGACATTCCAGGCTCGTCATCGTAATTACTGGTCAAACTGCTCAGTCCCATGTAACCATAATAATCGGAGGGTAACGTACCGTTCACACCATACGAAAGTCTTAGCTTCAAATCACTCAGCCAGGCCAAAGCGGGTTGCATAAAGGATTCGGACGCAATCTTCCAGGCTCCCGATACTGACCAGAAACTGCCCCAACGACTGTCCCGGTATAAACGGGAACTACCATCCATACGGTAACTGGCACCGAAATAATATTTATTGTCATAATTGTAATTCAGGCGGGAGACGTAAGACACCAGACGGGTTCCGTTGGAAGAACCGCCTGCATCGTCGAGTTTTACTCCATTGCTGATTTCCGGTTTATCGGGACGGGCAAAATTCTTTACATAAGCCATAACATAATCGCGGGATTGATCGTCGATCTCATACCCAACCAATATGTCGAGATTATGTCTGTCGTTAAACGTTTTCTGATAACTCAACACATTCGACCATACCATTTTCCTCCGTTCATACATCGATTTTTCCAAAGCTCCGTTGTAATCCTCACCGTCGGAGGTGCGGGGATCACGCCACAAACGTCCTTTCGTCATTGTGAAGTCATAACTTAAGGTAGATTTAAAGTTCAGATTCTTGATAATATCGTAAGAAGCATAAATCGTATTGAATGAACGGGTGATATATTCCCGCCGGAAATTATACTCATCGGCCAATTTCGGATTACGGTCGTCATTCCGTATAAAATCGCGGTTCCAAGTGCCGTCTTCGTTATAAACCGGATCGGAAGGGACCACACAATTCACCACGGCATAAAACGGAGCCGTATAACTGGTACCCTCGGAATAAACATCCTGATTAACACTAGAAAACAACACTTTCGCTCCTACAGACAGTTTATCAGTAGCCTTATAATCGACATTCAGCCGCCCGGAAACGCGTTCCAGTCCGGAACTCATCGTAATCCCTTCCTGTTTCAAATAGGCCAGAGAAGAATAATATTTCAGCTTATCGGTTCCCCCGGCAGCAGAAAATTCATAGTTCTGATGACTTCCTTTTTTAAACATGATATCCCGCCAATCGGTATAACCACACCAAGGGACGGGAGCATAATCGTCAATATCTCCATCGGCATATGCGATAGCATCTTCTTCTGATTCCTCTTCATACACCATTGCCCCATCTTTTAA
Source organism: Bacteroides sp. (assembly GCA_021771575.1). Taxonomy (GTDB): domain Bacteria; phylum Bacteroidota; class Bacteroidia; order Bacteroidales; family Marinifilaceae; genus Odoribacter. The sequence continues at coordinate 1,250 of JAETOX010000038.1, forward strand.
AGCCCCATAAATCATGTTCCGTCTTTCTTCTCCGCCGATCGTCGGCCGAAATTCCATGGCAAAATCCGAGAAGCCCCAATCGGCTTTGAACGAAAATACCGGTTTACCTTTCTGTCCCTGTTTGGTAGTAATCAGGATCACCCCATTGGCAGCACGCGAACCATAAAGAGCAGCGGCAGCGGCATCCTTGATTACAGTAATATTCTCGATATCCGAAGTATTCAGCGTAGACATCACATCAAAACCGGCATCCGAACCCAAAGCACTGACATTACCCGAGATCATCGGTACCCCGTCAATCACGTACAAAGGTGAATTAGAGGCATTGAACGACCCCATCCCACGAATGTTGATCGAAGTTGCAGCCCCCGGCTGGCCGGAACCCGCACCGATCTGGATACCCGGCGCAGCTCCCTGCAATACCTGTGAAAAAGAAATGGCCGGCACATCTTTTAATGTCTGCGTTTTCACTGTCGAAGCCGAACCTGCATAAGCAGATTTCTTAAACGTACCGTAACCGGTGACAATTACCTCTTCCAATTGCTCTGCATCGATTTCCAGCACTACCGCCATTTCCCGGCCGTCAGTCAGAATTGCCATTTCCCGGGTTTTCATACCGACAAAAGAAAAAATCAGCACCGCTCCGGTATCCGGTAAACGCATCTCGAAATTACCGTCCATATCTGTAGCGACACCCGACCGGGTACCTTTTACCTGTACCGACACACCCGGCAAGGTATTTCCTGCTTTATCCCGTACTTTTCCTTTTACAACCACATCGCGTTGCTGTTCGGACATTTCCCCTACAACCGCTTTCCGGATCACAACGACCTCGTTATGCACAGCATACTCCAGGCCGGTATTCCGGAGACAGTTGTCCAATATCTCATGTATACTTTTCTGTCGTTCGTTTACCGACTCCAAACGTACATTTTCCACATCCGAGGTGCTATAAACGAACACAAAACCGGACTGTTTCTGCAATTCCCATAGCACATCGTGAAGGGTAACGTTCTTTAAATCCAGATCTACACGGGTCTGGGCATCCACTGCCGCTGTGACATGAAATGTCCCCAATAATAATAAGTAAACGGCAAATTTCATCCTGAAAAAGGCTTTTTTTACATCCTTGCGATGAAGGATCATTCGAATTTTGTTCATACATTTGTGTGTTTAATTTAACTTAATGGATTTCTGTTAGCGCAGAAATCCGGGGGCAGGAAATGTTAGCGCATTTCCTGTTTTCTATTTTGTTGAAAAAACAACAGTCTTTCCTTTTAATTCGGCCCGGATTTTTCCAGTTTGTTCAAACAGTTCCAGAATCGGTTGAATTTCACTATAACGATTGACATAACAGCCGAATTTTATTTCTTTCACCGATTCGTCCCGATAGAATACCTCGATTTCATACCAACGGGCCAGATAGTCCATAATCTTTACAAGGGGCCAGTTCCGGATATCAAACATACCGTTTTTCCAAGCTGTCTCGGCAGCCACATCTACCTGTTGCACGTCGATGCGTCGATTCCCCGGAACAAAAACCGCCTGCTGGCAGGGGTGTAAACGCACCGGTTCCAAATCAGCGACCTTCATTTCGACGCTTCCGCTTTCCAAAGTAGTCTTTACCATCCGATCATCTGGATAAGCCGACACATTAAACGCCGTACCCAACACCCGCACTTGTGCCTCTCCTACCCGAACGACAAAAGGACGGGCTGTATCTTTCGCTACCTGAAAATAAGCTTCTCCTATCAGTTCCACCTCACGGCACTCTCCCTGAAAGGCAACCGGGAACCTCAACGAACTGAGCGCGTTGAGGTAAACAACCGTACCATCGCTCAATTTCAAGGCATATTCCCCTCCCCGGGGGATATCCAGCCGATTGTATACCACCGCCACCGGCTCCCCGGACAAGGTATCCCGGCGATACGACAAACAAGCCGAATCTTTACGAATTTGCGTTCCATCTTTTTCTTTCAGTGAAAAACCCGCACAATCGGCCAAGTCTACGACCGCCCCATCAGCCATGTGGAGAACGGCCTTCGCACCTCCCGGCGCCCCGGCTTCGGACAAGACAGGTTCCGGCTCCTTTTCCCTCCCGGGAATCTCCAGCAATCCCCAGGCAATAGCCAGTGGTACAACAAATACAGCCACCCATTTATACCAGCGTATTTTCTTCTTCCGATTTATCTTTTCCTCTATGCGCCACCATCTCTCTTGCCTGTGATAACGATCAGCCATTGTGCTAAGCCTACGGATATTCCCACCACAACACACCTTGTCAAACAAAGCTTGGTTATCGGCAGAAGTGGCACACCATTCTTCGAGTGCTTTATGTTGTTCCGACGTTAAATTCCCGGCCAGATATCCGGCAAACCAAGAAGCAATATCAAAATCTTGCTGTTGCATTTTCCATTTCTTTACCTTAATAACAGGTAAAACGGAAATATGGGGTAAAGAAAAATGGATTTTTTATAAAAAAAGTAATATGAGATAAAAATACTCCCTCAATTCTTCCCGTAAACGTTTATAAGCTATTTTTTTCAAACTATGTACTGTGCCGACTGCAATATCCAACTGATCGGCAATTTCTTTATTGTCGTTTCCCTCCAAAGCCAAGAGCATCACTTTCCGGGTTTGAGCGGGTAAATTATCAATTGCACTCATAAGTATACGGTAAGTCTCAGCTTCGATCAGATGGTCCCGGAAAAACGATTTTTCTGCTTTTCCGCTTTCTTTTCCTTTAAAGGCAAAGACCACTTTCTGACGTTCGATTTCATTAAGCGCACTGTTACGCACCGAGGTATAAAGGAAAGCCCTGAGCCGATAACGGTTTTCAAAAACCCTTTTTTGTTGCCATAAACGGATAAAACATTCCTGCACGATATCTTCGGCAACCTGCGGATCTTCGACATAATGTTCCGCAAACAGACATAAAGGAACATAGAAATCATCGAACAGACTCTTGACAGTCCCCGGATCTTCGATATCGATTCTTATATCACCCACCATCAGACGATCATTCGGCTATCCTCTTTTTTCCAACGCCCAATACTCCGCGTCGCCGAAGAGAATTTTACAAACTCTTTTTCCCTCTCCCGGGCCGGAAAACCCGAAGAACAAATCCGGCTTCCTCTGCAAATAAGCTTCCAGCACGGAAAGCAACAGTCTTTTCCCCAAACGTCGCAGACGGACCAGGAAACAATAACTTCCCGTATCGGTAAATTTATAAACAAACGCTGTTTTATGTGCATCACCATCCTTACGGAGTTTCACCAAATTCTGGATACTGACCGGATACTTCCTCTCATTCATCATTTCCGGATATTTCTGTTCTTATGCAAAGATAAAGATTTAAAACATGCGGAACAATATGTTAAAAAACTTTTGTTCCGACAATCCTGCAATCAGGTGAACAGCACTTCGGGATATCACTTTTCTGGACAAGGAATTGCAGCCGGAAGCACCTCATGAATGACTAACGAAAGATGTCAGAAAATGAGGAGATTTTTATGTAAATGGTTGAGACAAGCATTGCGGACAGTGAGATATAAGATGTACAAAAATATCCTGAAACAGATCGGATACAACTTCTTTGTCGATAAGATAATGGATGCATAATAACACAAAGCCTCGTAATACTTTTTGAATATGGCCTTGACCTGTATGCTGAGGATATCCTATTCTTATGAGAAACACAAACGTATGCGTAATTATATGTTTGTTCAGCTATTTTTTTATTTATTTCAAAAAGTTACCTTTGCATGATTTATGCATTAAACAAGTGGTGATTAGCAATATATTAATCTAAAAAACGATAAAAATGGTTTATTCACAGGAAGTACAACACATGTGTGTTGTCAAAAAAGGTCCGAATCACGGGCCAGCACCCATCCCTGAAGAAGGCAAATGGGTGAAAGCGAAAGAAATCAAAGACATCTCAGGTTTGACCCATGGTATCGGTTGGTGTGCACCTCAACAGGGAACCTGCAAACTAACCCTGAATATTAAAGAAGGGGTGATTGAAGAAGCTTTAGTGGAAACGATCGGTTGTTCAGGTATGACTCATTCAGCTGCTATGGCTGCTGAAATTCTGCCGGGGAAAACCATTCTGGAAGCATTGAACACTGACCTGGTTTGTGATGCAATCAACACCGCTATGCGTGAACTGTTCCTGCAAATCGTCTACGGACGTTCGCAGAGTGCTTTTTCTGAGGGAGGTCTGGTAATCGGTGCAGGCTTGGAAGACTTAGGAAAAGGCTTACGCAGCCAGGTGGGAACGATGTTCTCCACCAAAGCCAAAGGCGTACGTTATCTGGAGCTGGCCGAAGGATATGTTACGCGTCTGGCGCTCGACGAAGACGACGAAGTTTGCGGATATGAATTCGTCCGTCTTGGCGTCATGATGGACCTGATCAAGAAAGGCACCGATGCCAACGAAGCATTGAAGAAAGCCACTGCAAATTATGGACGTTTCGCCAATGCAGCTAAATATATCGACCCACGTCACGAATAAAACAGGAGGAACATGCTATGGCAAAAAGAGAAGTAAAATTTGAAAGTCAGGATCGTCGTATTGATCAGATCAATAAGGTATTAAACTCCTATGGAATCGCCTCTATCGAAGAAGCAGAAGCCCTCTGCTCCGAAAAAGGTATCGATCCTTACCTGGAATGTGAACAAACCCAGAATATCTGTTTCGAAAATGCAAAATGGGCTTACGTTGTAGGTGCTGCTATTGCTATCCGGAAAGGTTGTACGAACGCAGCCGATGCCGCCGAAGCGATCGGTGAAGGCCTGCAGGCTTTCTGCATCCAGGGATCGGTTGCCGATGACCGTAAGGTAGGCTTGGGTCACGGTAACCTGGCAGCCCGTTTGTTGCGGGAAGAAACTCAGTGCTTTGCTTTCCTGGCAGGCCATGAATCTTTCGCTGCAGCCGAAGGTGCGATCAAAATAGCCGAAATGGCTAACAAAGTGCGGAAAAATCCGTTGCGGGTAATCCTCAATGGGCTGGGAAAAGATGCAGCCATGATCATTTCACGAATCAACGGTTTCACTTACGTACAGACCGAATTCGACTACTATAGCGGAGAATTGAAAGAAGTACGCCGTAAAGCCTACTCCGACGGCCCACGTGCGAAAGTAAACTGTTACGGAGCCGATGATGTCCGCGAAGGTGTCGCTATCATGTGGAAAGAAGACGTAGACGTATCCATCACGGGTAACTCTACCAATCCAACCCGTTTCCAGCATCCCGTAGCCGGTACCTATAAAAAAGAACGGGTATTAGCCGGTAAACCGTATTTCTCCGTAGCATCCGGTGGCGGCACGGGACGTACGCTGCATCCAGACAACATGGCAGCCGGTCCTGCTTCCTACGGAATGACCGACACCCTCGGACGTATGCACAGCGACGCCCAGTTCGCCGGTTCATCATCCGTACCAGCTCATGTAGAAATGATGGGTTTCCTGGGTATGGGCAATAACCCGATGGTAGGTGCTACTGTAGCTGTTGCCGTATCTGTAGCACAGGCATTGGCAAAATAATCCGAAAATTACGGACTTTATATAAAAATCCTGCCGGAGCAAACCGGCAGGATTTTTTAATGGCGTACCACTACCTACCACCATCATGTTTACCTTCCGCTTTTAGACTAAACTATAACAAAGATTGGAATTCTCTGCAAACTGCAAATAATAAGAGAGAGAAAATCAGTTTTCCTGATTTCCCACAGCCAATATCCGGCCGAACCCTTTATAAACCGTATAGTAGGCCGGATCGGTCACAATCCCCCCCGCCCCCAAGGCTTCAATCGGTAGACAAACTACTTTTCCCTCGCAGGAAACCTCATCATAAGTAGTCACGACCAGCATTCTGTTTTTTGCATTGACAGTAGCTTTACCGGTGGGATCTCCAAAGGAGGGGATCACTACTTTCCCATTCCATCGCCATAAATCGATGGACGTAATGGTTTCACTTTCCGGTTTTTCCACTGTATATCGCTTATAGGTCACAGGAATGCCTTGTATATACTCGGCAGCATATACAGACTCTACGGTAGCATAATAAAAAACATCCTCTACGGTGGAAAATTCATAATAGCGTGAAAAAGCAATGTCGGGGCAACTGCTGACGTCATAGCGTCCGCAAGGTAATGTACCGTTATCCTTCTGATCGAGACGCAAACTATATATCTCATAATGAGCCTGTTTATCGTCTTTCATCACAAGATTCATAATTCGTCCTTTCGTTTCTCCCATATACAAACAACTCTTCTCTCCGATATGATTAGGGTCGAACAAGGTACTTCCCGATTTCAGCCGTCTCAATCCCTGTCCAGTAATATTCAGTGCAAGGATACGCCGCTGCCCCAGCCCGTCGAAAAGGAAACCACCCATATTGGCCTGAAAATTGTATAATCCACCCACTGGTCCCAGTTGTGTGGCATAATAATCGGTCATATCATCGGTCACTGTGTAATACGAATAGGTTTTATTCGTTCCTTGGCACCCGCGGACATACAGGTGCCCGTTCATCAGTAATAATTCAGCCCCAACAGTCGGCAGATAATAAATACTCTGAGGTAACATTTCCTCATCCATAGGAGGAATGATAAACATTTCTTTTCCCCGGTCGATTCCGGCATATGAATAAGGATCTATCCGGAAAATGTCTGCGGGAGTAAAAATAGTCAGGGTTCGATTCGTTTTAATATTGATATTCTGAAGGCCTGTAACTCTTCCCACAACAGCCTCTCCATTAACCTGAGAATACAAATTCCGCCGGATAACCAATGAGTCACCCAAATTATCTGCAAAATTCCCGGCTTGAATCAAGGTTAAATCTGTACTTACGCCACCGTCTTTCGTATCAGCAACGATCAACCCTTCGCCCAATACAGGCAACACTGTCAATTTATAAATACGGAAAGCGGAGATTCCGGTCGTCTCGTCGGTTACCGTTAATAGTAACGAATAAGGATCACTAGCAGGCGGAACGGTCACTAAAGTATCCAACACTGCTTGCCGACCGATAACCCGGTCGATCTCTTTGCTTTTAATTTCCCACTTACACTGCAACTTTTCTTTTACTATTCCTTTCCGATAAATCTCCGGTTCAAGATGTAAGCGGCTGAATTGATGACAGGAGATTTTCTGATAAGCAGAATCTCCCTCGATCTGAATGGAGGGAAGCAAAACGATACGATTGCCGGAATGGTCTTTATAACAAGCAATACACAAAAAGACAAACGATAAAACAATTAAAATATATCTTTTCATTAGAACATAACTATTTAAAGTTCAACTCTTTTTTCGATAATAATGATCAGATCAGGGCATCACGACTTTTTGTCCGGATTTTTCACCATCATTATGCAATAGTGGTCCATTAGGTCCGGCATTATACGCTTCAAGCTTAACTTTAACCATAGCTTTATAAGCCTGAATCTCCCCCACCGACATATTCCAGGTCACCGTATCAGCATGATTAGGATAATAGGGCAAGGACATGCGACCGGTCCATTCCCTGATTTTAGTCCACCAACCGGAAGAATAAGTACCAAAATAATAGCTCAGCCAATGCCAATTGGCAGGTTGTATGACCTGATTAGTAAAAGAGAGCAGATACGCCTCTCTCCCCAAACGTACTTCCGGAAAATCATCGGAAGGAATTAAGCGGACATTGACTTTAAAAACAGTATCGTCGAGAATACCGGAAGCCGGATTCTTCAAAACAACCGGCAATATTCCTTTGAACTTTCCGCGTTCCACTTTTCCCGGCAACAGCTCATATAAAGCTGTAGGAGCCGTGGTATTGGCATTTACGACTACTTCTGCCGCTAATGTCCTATCATAAGGACATGAATCACCACACACAAGTACCGGTATCCGTACTGTATCTTCACTTTTCCCGGGAACATCCCCAAAAGTGAAATTCCAGGTAGTCCCGTCAAAATATACCCCCGTCTCTCCTTTATAAAAAGGTAGTTCTTGTCTTTCGCATCCCATCAGCAAGCTAAAGCTTATACAAATCGAAACGATATATTTATATACAGATTTCATTGTTTCTCATTTTAAATTTTCGATACACTTATTTTTGACGGTAATCTTCCCGGTTTCCAAATTCCATTTCCACTTCCGGAAACGGCAAGCGGTAAGCTTTGTCGTCCATTGTTTGCACACCTCCGGGAATAACGGTCTGCCCTCTCCGTTTATAATAAAAAAACAACTGCCCCTCGGAAATAAATTCTTTCCGATATTCTTTCTCCAGCTTTTCCCCAACTTCTTGCAATGTCAGTGTTTCCGGTAATACAGCAGTAATTCCACGATGACTCCGCACTGTATTCAAACACTTTACCGCCTGGCGAAGACTTTCAGGCTTTCTATCATTTAACAAACATTCTACAATAATATAATACATTTCAGAAATCCGGATCAACGGCATCATGTTCCCATAACGGTAACCGTCAACCTCTGCAAATTTCAAAAATGCCCATTTGCTGTCCCGATTATCGAAATGATGAAGATATCGATAGTCGGACGAACCAATTCCTGGTACTTCAAAACATTCATTGGCTCGTTGAGGAGACAAATAGAAGCCATTGTAATTGATATTCAAATCGTCTGCGGCCTTGAGACGCAGATTCCATTTGAAATTTTCATACATATCCAGAATATTCAATTGAAAAATATGTTCGGAAGAAAATGATAAATCTTTCTTTTTCACATCGTTTATACTGATTTTATCATCAGTTATCCAAGGATAAAGTTCCCCCTGACAGGCAATCACAATCTGTGCACAAGCCAATGCCTCCCCGAAATCACTTTCCCATAAACAAACCCGGGCTTGAGTAGCTTTCACTGCCTGATAATTGAAATGACACCGACGATGAGTATAAAATTTATCCTCATTAGGTAAAACATAATCAGTCCCTTTCGGAGCTACACCCCATGGGTCATAAGCATTCAGCAATATCTCCGCTTCATTCAGATCTTTGTGGATCATCGCAAGAACCTCCTTTTGTGTAAATTGGGGAAGAAGTGATTTATGATATTTCAACTGATAGGGAATTGTATAGCGATCGCCATATTCCGGATGCTGCTGCATATCGCCGAACCCCCAGATACGGAGAATATCGAAATGCAAAAAAGCCCGTAACCCTAAAGCCTCACCCTTGATCATAGCGTAATGAGCCGGATGAAGGAGCTTTTTCTGCCGGTCGATATTCTCCAGCAAATTATTCAAATTGGCTATACAATTATACAGTTGATACCATATGTTATCTATTCTTGCCATTGCCGAATTATACCCATACACTGACAATTCGTAATATTCGTTTCCCGTATACATCTCATATTGTTGTGCCAACACATCCATCATACCGAGTGTCATTTCCTTTCCGTAAGCAAATGGATCTCCCATACCAATATATACTCCGATCAACGCATCTTTGAATCCTTGTTCTGTTTCGAACAAAGCATCCGACTTAATTTGTGCTTTAGGTTTCACATCCAGGAAAGATTCACAAGCACCGAAACCGATACTCAACAAAACCGGCAGGAACCACTGTCCTATTTTCATTCTATTTATCATTTTTCATCACGATTTATTTGTAACTTAAAAATCAGAAAGTCGCCTGTACCGAAAAATTAAAACTTCGGGCAAAAGGATAATCCAGTCCCCGCTCGATTTCGATAGACGAATATTTATATACATCATTCATATAGCAAGAGAGACGCAAACGTTCCATACCCATTTTGCGGATAAAAGGATAACGGTAGAAATCATATGACAGCGTAATACTTGCAATATCCAATTCATTCCGGTTCTGAACGAATCGGGAAGTCGGATTGGTCTTCTCCATTTTATAGGCCTGTTCTTCTTCTACCCATACCCGTGCCAAAGCTCTGTAGCGAGTCTTATCTCCAGGCTTCCGCCAACGCCCGTCAAATACCCGCCGGTCGACATTATAATTAATATCACAACCTTCTACTTTATTCATCAATGTTGTATTATACATTTGTCCACCGAAGAGATAACGACATACGATATTCAGTCCCCAGCCTTTATATTCTCCCCCGATACCGAAATTACCGGAAGCTTTGGGAAGTGTATTACCGCATACCACCTGGTTACGAGGATTATAAGCATAGGTAGGCATCCCGTCGGCATCCAGAAACATTTCCCGTCCGTTAGCCGGATCAATTCCTAAAGAACGACAAGCCCAAATGGCATTCATGGAAACTCCTTCATAATATTTAACGATTGGTTTGGTATTGAAACGATCCTGAGACAGTTTTTCCTGTTCTTCGTTATGATGTTTTAGAGCCTCCGAAATCTTTAGAATCTTGTTTTTATTATGAGCAATCGCCCCTGTCAACGTAATAAAAGTACGATCCTGTGGTCGGGAGAACAGGGTCCAGCTGATTTTCGCCTCCAGCCCTTCATTGCGGATTTTTCCGATATTTTCTTTTACTGAACGAAAACCGTTACTCGTAGGTAAAGAAAGATCCACCAAAGTATTGTCCGTTACTCCGATATAATAATCGAACTTCAAAGAAAAACGATCCCACAAATAGGCATCTATGCCCACATTATAATCCAACTTTTTTTGCCATTTCAATTCATCGTTAGCCATACCCTGAAGATAAGCACCCAAAAAACTGTCGTACATTTTATCCAGATAATAAAAATAAGTAGCCATACTTTGATAAGTATCGAAGCCTTGTGAACCGGTATATCCGACAGATCCCCTTACTTTTAATTGAGAAATCCATTCCTGCCCTTTCAGCCAGATTTCATTATTCAAATTCCATCCGACTCCCACGCTCCAAAAATTTCCCCAGCGATTATTTTTCCCGAACTCACTGGAAGCACTACTACGCCAGGAAGCATCGAGCAGCAAACGATCATCCCAGGAGTAATTGACTACAGCTAACACCCCCATCTCCCGAACTTTTCCTTCATTTCCTGTAGGTTTACCGTCTTTGACATATTGGCGGGCAAACATGATATCGTTCATCCGGTCGCTGGGGAAACCCTCCGCCTTGTAAATCACTTCTTCATAAGTATTTCCACCGACGTTCATACCGAAATTGGCAAATAAGTAATGACGCGAAGCAAATTCTTTCGAAAAGTTTATATTAAAGTCTCCGCTTAATTTTTTCTGAACACCCTCATTCTTTTGATAACTACCTCTACGGAAAAATTCTTCTTCCGAATAATTTGCAAATTTCAAATGATTGGCTGGATAAAATTCGTCGGCACTACTGGTTTTCTTGGTAACTCCGAAACGAAGTGTCGCTTTCAGTGCAGGTATCATCATCCATTCGGCATAGAAATTGTCGGTTACATCCACATATTCTGTCTTCAACAAGGTATTAAGCTGAGAGTTATACAACGGGTTAGGAAAAAACTCCTGAGCCGTAACGGAATCTTTTTTCACCACATCCGCATTTTTCACCAAATTACCGGATTCGTCATAAGGTGACCAATAAGGATTCATTTTAGCATATTCTCCGAATGTACCGTAAGGAGAATCATGGCTATCGTTAACCGTTACATTCAGAACATTCCGGAAATTGACTTTTTTATACCGATAAGAAATGGAAATTTGCCCTCCAATATTCGTCCGGTCGGACCCTTTCATTACGCCGCTTATTCTATTGTAGGTAATATCGGTTAACAAACGCAAATTCTGATCTCCCATTTCAAAAGAAAGATTATGTTTATGTCCCACTCCCGTATGCAACGGTTTAGACAACCAATCGGTATCGATTCCGGATTTCACTGCAGCCAAACGGCGGTTATATAGTTCCTGGGCCCGTACGATATCTTCGACATAGGAGCTGGTCGTAGTAAACAAACCGTAATCTTTTTCCAACTCCAGTTTTTCCTTTGCATTACAAAGCTGATAGCTACTTAAATCAGGTGTACTGATATCGACACTACCAGTATAAGTTACCTGTAATTTTCCGCCGACCATCCGCCGGGTCTCGACCACCACCACCCCATTGGCAGCTTTTGATCCGTATATGGCTTTGGCAGCAGCATCTTTTAGGATAGTTACACTTTCCACCCGGTTCATATCCAAGTCGAAAATTTTTTCGACCGAAGCTTCGAAACCATCTAAAATAAATAGAGGAAGATTGGGATTATTGGTGTAATTTCCTTTCAGGCCGACAAGACCTTCTTCATTAGGGAAAGCGGAGGTTCCCCGCAATTGCATTTCAGGCAAAGCATTCGGGTTCGATCCGGCATCTAAATTGTCTAGAATCATCAGACTGGGATCCAGATTTTTAATACTCTGAAATAAATTCTGGTTTCCGACACGCATCAGTTGTTCTCTGGTCATGCTGGTGGCAGAACCAGTAAAACTACTCGCTTTACGTTCGAAAATACCGGTAACGACTACTTCTTCTATTTCCTGTACATCTTCTTCCATGACAACATCAATGACCGAATGACTGCCTACCGGCACCTTCCGGGATTTCATTCCAACAAAACTGAATTGTAAAGTAAGACCTTCCTGCTCCGGACAACTAATAACGTAATTACCAGAGACATCCGTTACTACTCCCGTGGTCGTCCCCTCGATCACCACAGAAACACCAGGTAAAGATTCTCCGGCTTTATCGCAAACTTTTCCGCTGATTTTCCGGGAAACATATTGGGGTAAAGAAGCCTGCAAAGATTTCGGTTTGATAACAAAAGTAGCGTTTTCCTTCACCCAGCAAAGCCCGGTATTTTCCAGACAACGATCTAAAATAGTTTCCACTGGTTCATCTTTCACATCCATATCGATCCCTTTGATGCCAGCAATTTCGTCTGTAGTGTAAGCAAATACAAATTTCGTCTTTTCCTTTAAAGTCCAAAGAATCTCTTCCAAAGAAGCATTCCGTTTTTTTAAGCTCACAGTCTGCGCCGTAGTGGGAAGCGAAAAGCACATTACCGCCAAAAGACACCACCACCCTCTTTTAACAGATAATAACATTTTTAATAAATTTCCCGGCAAAGGAAATTCTCCATTCCATTTTTTCTTCATACTTTTGTAAAAAGGTTTAATTATAAGTTGATTATTACCTGAATCAGACCGGAAGCTGTACCACCATCTCCGGTCTTTTTCTATTTTATTAAAACTACATTTCCCTTTCTTTCTATTTGCATTTTATCCATAGCCCGTAAGATTTGTAATACACCATCCACTTGTTCGCTACGCCGAAGACTGGCTGAAATACGAATCTTTTTTACGGCCGGATCGGCATAAATTACTTCTATTTCATACCAGCGGGCCAAGGTAACGAAAATCTCTTCCACAGGACAATCTTTAAAAACGAACAATCCTTCCAGCCAACCGGTATATAACGAAGTATCCACATTAGTAATCCTAGTATCCCCCGTACGCCGGTTCAGATTATATTGCTGGGCAGGTTGCAAAATCACTTGCGGAGCAGAAGTAAGCCGGTCGGTAACAGCAACTTTTCCTTCCACCAAAGTAGCCTGAGCCACTTCTTCTGTTTGGTAAGCTTTCACATTAAACCGGGTACCTGTCACCGATATTTCCATATCTCCCGCTATCACTTTAAAAGGCCATTCTGTTGCCTGGCTGACTTCAAAAAATGCTTCTCCTTCAAGAAATACTTTCCGTTCGTTTGCTGCAAATTCTATCGGAAAACGTAAACGTGAAACACAATTCAGCTTCACCCGGGTTCCATCGCTTAAATTTACTGTATAATCGGTACCAGCCGGTACTTCAACCGTATGGAACAGACTTCCTTCCTGTTTATCAGTTCTTTTGGTCTTTTCTTCCTTGCGATAGGAGAGCGAATGGCTGCTATCACAAAGGAACCATACTCCATTTTTCTCTTTCATCTCTAAAATACGGTTATCCAAGTTCAGCTCGGTTCCCTCTGTCAATATCAAACGTACACCCGGATTTTCTTTTCCTCCAGCCCTATCCGTTTGTTCCGCCCCCCGGGAAACAAAATCGTTATAAAAAAAGAAAAAAGTGGCTAAGCAGATAAGTATACAGGCAGCAACACTACTCCGACGCAAAATAGCAATACGTCTTCCTCTCTGCACATACCGCTCAAAACGACGATATTCTTCATCTATCTGTACTTTCGTATTATATTTTAAACGTATCAGCGCCTCCCGACCGGCACGCAGACGACCGAAAAGTTCACGATGCTCTTTCTGTTGTAACCATTCTTGAAATTCCGGGTCCAGCAAACGTTCAGGCGATTGCAAATGTTCTAAAATATAGCTGTAATCTTCTTCCGGCATAAACGATTGTTTTATGAAAACACAACCGTATCTTTAAAATGGGGGGGGATAAAATTTATTTTTTTTCAATACAGAAAAACACAATAACAACAATGAAACGGGGAAATCAGCTCGCAATACTTGCAAACCATGGGATATATGATCTTTAACCGTATAAACGGATATATTGAGCTGTTCAGCAATTTCTTTATATTTTTTACATTCTACTAAATAAAGCCACATCACATCCCGGCAGCGTTCAGGCAGGTCAGCAATTCTATGCATAATACGGTCGATCAACTCTTCTTGCTCATGATCAGGTAGCGAAGCATAAATTTCACCTGTTTTGATTTCTTCCGTTTTATGCCGATTTCTGATTTTCAAATATTTCAAATAATTCAACGACCGATTTCGTGTTAAACTGATCAAATAAGGCTGAAGAGAATGAGAAAAATCGATATTTTTCCGTTTATTCCATAAACTAAAAAAAACATCATGTACAATATCCTTAGCCGCATCTTCATCTTTCACAAAACTCATGGCATATCCGAACAAAGAAGTGAAATATTCCCGGAAAGCTTCCTCGAATTTCTCTTTTAATATCTGTTCCACTGATACCCCCATATCCGATATGTTTTTCTGAGAACGAAGATAATGTAAAGAAAATTGCAATAAAAACAGTTTACTACGATTTTTTGAAAAAAAGTCAAAACATCGAGGAAACATGCCATTAATACGTTGTTACATCAGCACATTTCTTTTATCTTTGCCTCCAGCTTCCGGCTATCCGGCGTTCTCAGCAAAACAAAATAAAAGATGAGATGGCTAAAAAAAACAGGACTTTGGCTTTTAATCCTAACAGCTTTATTATTCGTTGTCATTCTGACATGCAATTGGGTAATCATCGGAGCTGCTAAAGGGAAACTATATGACCGGATAGCCGAGATCCCTGCAAACCGGGTAGGCTTGCTCCTCGGCACCTCTCCACGGCTGCGGGGTGGGAAACCCAATCTTTATTTCCATTACCGGATAGAAGCAGCAGCAGCACTTTATCACGCCGGGAAAATCAGCCGGATTCTAGTTAGCGGTGATAACCGGAAACGCAATTACAACGAACCGATAGAAATGCAGAAAGCTTTAATTGCCCAAGGCGTCCCGGACAGCGTGATCGTACTGGATTATGCCGGATTCCGGACACTGGATTCGGTTGTGCGTTCCAGGAAAGTATTCGGTCAGGACAGTCTGACTATTATTTCTCAGGCTTTTCACAACGAGCGGGCACTTTATCTGGCCCGGCAAAACCACATCCAAGCTATCGGTTTTAACGCCCGCGATGTGAATGTTTACAGTGGTTTTAAAACCAATGCCCGGGAACTTCTGGCCCGGGTAAAAATGTTTATTGATTTATCCCTGGGAAAAGGGCCGAAACATTTAGGCGACCCGATACCTGTGATTTAACCTGGGTAATTTGCGGAGTGCCGAATTCTTTGTAATTTTGCACACATGATGTATGGAGAGATAGATACGATTATCGGGTTGTTCGAGCGGAGTTGCAGCAAATTCCCAAACCATGTTTATTTATGGGAATGTCATGATAATAAATACATTCCGACCAGTTACCAAGCGACCCACAGTGAGGTTCTTGCTGTGGCCGCAGGGCTGATGGCCGGAGGATTGCAAAAAGGCGACCGGGTAGCTCTATTAAGCGAAGGATGTAATGCCTGGGTATACAGCGAATTGGGAATTTTGTATGCCGGGGGCACTGACATCCCCTTGAGCATTCGGCTAACCGAAAACGAACTACTCTTCCGTATCCGTCATTCGGAGGCCCGTTTTCTGATCGTCTCCGATTATTACGTAAACACGATCCGTAAGATCGAAAAAGACCTTCCAGGCATTGAAAAGATCTTTGTGATCCACTTTAGCGGTGCAGAAACGGAGAAATATCGTTCGTTCGAACACCTGAAAGAGGAAGGCCGTTCCTGGGTGGAAAAAAACGCTCATTTTCTGGACGAACGTATAAGACAGGTTTCTCCGGAAGATCTGGCCAATATTTCCTATACCTCAGGGACCACAGCCGATCCGAAAGGGATTATGCTTACCCACCGGAATTATGTAGCAAACGTCCTGCAAGCTGATTCCCTGATCCGGATTCCATCACATTACCGGGTACTACTGTTTCTGCCTTGGGATCATAGTTTTGCCCATACAGTGGGAATTTATTCTTTTATGTACAACGGGGCTTCGATTGCCTCAGTAAAATTCGGAAAATCTCCGTTGGAATATCTACGAAATATTCCCTGGTGTCTTCGTGAAATACAACCGCACATATTATTGAGTGTTCCCGCCCTGGCTAAAAATTTCCGGAAAAACATCGAGGCAGGGATAAAACAAAAAGGAAAAATAACAGTCCTGTTGTACACCATCGGACTGAAATTAGGATATTGGTATCATGGTCAGGGAAACAGCCAAAGCCGGGGTATCCGCTGGTTAAGCTGGCCCTTGGTCCGGTTATGGGATCTGCTGATTTTTGCCCGGATACGAAAAATATTTGGAGGACACCTGAAATTCTTTGTCGGCGGAGGAGCTTTACTGGACACAGAATTACAACGGTATTACTGCACTCTAGGTATTCCGATGCTTCAAGGCTACGGTCTGTCGGAAGCTTCGCCTGTCATCAGTTCCAACCGCCCGGAGCGTTACCGTTTCGGCTCCTCAGGGCAGCCTGTCCAACCAATGGACATCCGGATCTGTGACGATAACGGCCAGGAACTTCCCCAGGGCGAAAAAGGAGAAATTGCTATTCGTGGTGCCAACGTGATGAAAGGATACTGGAAAAACGAAAAATCGACCGTCACCGTTATCCGCAACGGCTGGCTCTATACCGGCGATCTGGGTTACTTCGGGCGGGACGGTTTGCTCTATGTCCTTGGACGTTTCAAATCCCTGCTGATTGCGAGTGATGGTGAGAAATTCAGCCCCGAAGGCATCGAAGAAGCCATTACCGAATTATCACCTTATATCGATGAGTGTGTGTTGTATAATAACCAATCGCCTTATACTTCCGCCCTCATCGTACCTAATAAAACCGCTCTGACCGAATATGTGACCAGCCGGGAGGAAAAACCAGGTTCAATTGAGGCTTATAAACTAATGTTATCGCGAATTTCCGAAGAAATAATGAGATTCCGCAAAGGAGGAGAATTTGCAGGCTTGTTTCCGGAACGCTGGTTACCAGCCGTTATCGGTATCGTTCCCCGCCCGTTCGGAGCCGACGACGGCACCCTGAACTCCACATCCAAGATTGTCCGGCACAAGGTATACAATATTTATAAAGAAGAACTCCAGTATCTCTATACTCCCGAAGGGAAAGACATCCGCAACAGGAGGAATACCGAAAATATTAAAAAGTTTTTTACCGATTAAAAATGAATTATCATGCGTAGAAAAACGACTACAGTCAGAATTGGAGAGCAACTCTTGTCTGATGAACAACCGGTTATGATCCAATCGATGCTGAATACCCCCACCATGAATGTGGAAGCCTGTGTAGAGCAAGCCATCCGTATCATTCAGGCCGGCGGACAACTTGTCCGGATTACGGCACCGGGAGTAAAAGAAGCGGAGAAATTAAAAGATATACACACGGCATTACAGGCCCGTGGTTATACGACCCCCTTGTCAGCAGATATTCATTTCACTCCGGATGCCGCTTCGGTAGCTGCCCGCTATGTCGAAAAAGTACGCATCAATCCGGGCAATTTTGCAGACAAACGGGCCACTTTCAAACAACTCAGCTATACGGATGCGCAGTATGCAGCCGAATTGGAAGTATTGAGGAAAAAATTTTCCGACTTCCTACAGGTATGCCGGGAACATCATACGGCAGTGCGGATAGGCACCAACCACGGTTCACTATCCGACCGCATCCTAAGCCGGTATGGGGACACACCGGCAGGCATGGTGGAATCAACTTTGGAATACCTGCGCATTTGTCAGGCCGAAAATTTCAATGATGTAGTGATTTCCCTGAAATCGAGCGACTGTCAAGTAATGGTCGATGCTGTCCGGTTGCTGGTGGAACAAATGGAGCAGGAAGGCATGTCTTATCCTTTGCACCTAGGCGTTACGGAGGCCGGAGAAGGAGAAGACGGACGGATTCGCTCAGCCGTCGGGATTGGAACTTTACTGAACGAAGGCATAGGCGACACCATACGGGTATCGCTGACCGAGGCCCCGGAAGCCGAAATTCCGGTAGCTCAGGCTCTGGCTGATTTGTGTCGGCATCCAGAATTCGAAGGCAATGGGGCTTCCCTGAAAGGGATACAAACCAAACCGGTTATTGTCGCGGACCTGAGTTGCCTGACCGTAATTGATGAAACAGTGACTGCCTCCCTGGGCTTTATCCCCGGTCAGCCCAACGACCCTGTTTACGGAGACCGCCTACATGCCGGCGATAAAGCACCCGAACTGATCTATACGGAAACCCTGGGCCCTGAATTGACCAAATTACCGGAAGAAACCCGGATCATTGTACCGGCGGAACTCTTCGATATGGCCCATGTGTACAACCGTAATGCTTGTCCGCTATATGGAGTGGAAGACTATTTATCAGCCTCACCAGCAACCGAAAACGAATACCGTTTTGTCCGGCTAAATGACCTGCAAGAATGGAGCACCACTTTGAGCGAACGACTGAAAAAAGAGGAAAACACCGTTATCGTGCTGGCCTTCCCAGTAGAATACCGACTTTACCGGCGGGCCTTTCGTCACTTACAACAGGCAAACCTCCGGAACAAGATTTTAGTACAGGCTCGTCTCAAAGGGAACGACAGGGAATGGCTGAAATTATCGGCAGCCTCACAAACCGGAGGATTCTTTCTCGACCGGTTAGCCTGGGGCATTTGGCTCACAGCATCTGAGGTAAAAGACCCCTGTTTTACCCTGGAACTGAGTCGGAATATCCTGCAATCGGCAGGAGTACGCCGCTACAAGGCCGAATTCATCAGTTGTCCGGGTTGCGGCCGTACGCTTTTCGATTTGCAAGGGGCTGTAGCCCAAGTAAAAGCTGCATTCGGTCATCTGCATACCCTGAAGATTGCAGTCATGGGGTGCGTAGTGAACGGCCCAGGGGAGATGGGAGATGCCGATTACGGCTATGTAGGTGCCGGTAATGGAAAAGTTAATTTATACAAAGGCCGCCGGGTGGTGCGTGTGGCCGTCCCCGAAGCCGAAGCGATAGAAGCTTTGCGGGCACTGATCGAACAAGATTTGTCTCATTGCTAAATTCATTTCTATGTCAGAAAAGAGTCCATTGACTTTAGGTACAGAAAATGTAAAAACTTTATTGATGCGTTATGCTGTTCCAGCAATCATTGCTATGACGGCGGCTTCGCTTTACAACATGATGGACAGTATTTTTATCGGTCATGGAGTAGGCGCCCTGGCCATTGCCGGTTTAGCAGTAACCTTTCCTTTCATCAACCTGGCAGCAGCCTTCGGTTCGTTGGTAGGAGTAGGAGCTTCCACACTGGTATCGGTGAAAATGGGACAAAAGGATTTAAAAAGCGCCGAGGCAGTATTGGGCAATGTGCTCTTACTGAACACGGCAATCGGCCTTCTGTTCATGACTGTATGTTTGATTTTTCTGGACCCTATTCTGTATTTCTTTGGAGCCAGTACCGACACCTTGCCTTATGCCCGCGACTACATGAAGGTCATCTTGTACGGCAACCTTATCACCCATATTTATATGGGTCTCAACGAAGTCATGCGAGCTTCGGGTTATCCTCAACGGGCCATGGCCGCTACCCTGTTTGCGGTAGCTATTAACGGAGTCCTGAATGCTCTCTTTATTTTTGTTTTCGGGCTAGGTATACAAGGAGCTGCCTTAGGTACAATTTGTGCCCAATTCCTGGCCCTTCTGGGTGTTCTCTATCATTTTACACGTCCCGACAGTTATATCCGTTTTCAACGGGGGATTTTTCACCTGAAATGGAACATCATCGGGGCTATGTTAGCCATCGGCCTTTCTCCTTTTCTGATGAATTTATGCAATTGTCTAGTGGTATTACTGATCAACAACGGCCTGAAAGATCACGGTGGAGATATGTACATCGGAGCCTACGGCATCAATAACCGGATCGTTTTTTTATTCGTTATGATCGTCATGGGTTTCAATCAGGGGATGCAGCCCATTGCCGGTTATAATTACGGAGCACAACAAATGGGACGCGTTCTTCAGATTCTGAAATACACCATCTTTTGTGGAGTAACGGTAACTACATTCGGTTTCCTCATTTGCCAACTTTTTCCCCGTACAATTATCCATCTTTTTACGACCGAAGAAGAGTTGATCGGTATTGCAGAACATGGCATGCACCTGATTTTACTGTTTTTCCCGTTGGTGGGTTTTCAGATGGTGTCCTCCAGTTTCTTCCAATCCATCGGTATGGCAGGTAAAGCGATTTTTCTCTCCCTCACCCGTCAACTGATTTTTTTAGTCCCTTGTCTTTTCTTCCTACCACATTTTTGGGGAACCAACGGCGTATGGTTGAGTATTCCAATTGCCGATGCAGCGGCCTGTCTTACAACAGGCCTGATGCTATCCTGGCAATTGAAGAAATTTAAAACCGGAAGATTGAATTATGCAAAAGATTCAGTAGCTTTGCAATAACATAGTTTGTAAAATCAGGATCATGGAGAAGAAAATCATCATCACGATAGGCCGGCAGTACGGAAGCGGCGGCCGGGAAATCGGCAAATTGCTGGCGGAACAACTGGGAATCGTTTACTATGATAAGGAACTGATCAACTTGGCATCGAAAGAAAGCGGGATTTGTGGCGAATTTTTCGAAAAAGCCGACGAAAAGACTTCCGGCAGCCTATTGAAAGCCCTGGCCATGGGCTTTTCTATGAACAATGCCATTTTCCAAAGCAACGATTACCTTTCTAACGAATCTTTGTTTCAGATCCAGTCGGATGTGATCCGCAAGGTTGCCTCCAAACAATCGTGCATCCTGGTAGGCCGTTGTGCCGATTATATTTTACGAGACGATCCGAATTGCATCAGCATTTTTATCAGTGCAACCCTGAACGACCGTATTCGCCGGGCGATGGAATATGCCCACATCACAGAAAAAGACGCAGAAGAATATCTTCATAAAGCTGATAAATCCCGCGCTTCCTATTACAATTACTATACCGATAAAACTTGGGGAGCCGCCGAATCCTACGACTTATGTGTCAATTCATCCTTGTACGGAATCGGGGAAACGACGGCATTTATCCGGGAATTCATCACCCAAAAACACGTTTAAACAAGCCGCAGGGCCAGAGTTTATTTTGTTCAGAACGTAACCTGGAAACCGATTCCCAAGGCTTCCTTAAATTGCAAGCGAGGTCCCCGGGTACCATCTTTCTGGATAATTTTGGTGTCGTTATCATAGATCATATTGGTCGTGATCGTAGCGGCAAACCAACGGTTGATAGCCATATTGAGTTGCACATCCCAAATAATATCGATATTTTGGGGTTGTTTCAGATAGTTGGAATAAAAAGACAGCCGCGAAAAAACCGTCATATTTTTCAGGAATTCATATTTGGCCTCCATCCGTAAATTCGCCCCGAATTCCGAAAAAAGATGTTTTCCCGGTTTCACTCCGAAATCTCCTCGATCAGAAAGAATGTTACTGGTGACAAACGTCCCTCGCCAGGTAGCGGGAGTCAAGGTTGCCGTAAACCAGGGTTTGGGCGTCCAGGTCAAACCGCCCCCTATCATCAAATACCCCGGCGACATAAATTTCGAAATCAGGACATCGGGATCGATATTATAGTCATAACCTTTGGCAAATTGCGTCTGAAAAGTCAGCAATCCACTCAGATACAAATTTTTAGCGATCTTATAGCCATACATAGACGACAAATAAATATTGTCGTTCGTTTTTTTCGTTCCGTCCGACTTGGTTTTATTCAGTCCGTAATCCAACTCCAGCCGGTTATTCCAGATATGCCTGTCTTTTTTGTAATCGGCAAAGTAGTTGAACTGAATAGTAAAACCCAGAGCATTATCTCCTCCAGCCGCCCATTGACTCAGACTGACCTGACTAAGATTAATCCCGATATTTCCCCCTCTCTTCCATGTCGTATCGAGCCCGGGCTGGGCCTGTATCGACGGTATGATCCCCAGCGTAAAAACAAGGATACATACAAACATAAATTTCCGCTTC
>JAETOX010000259.1 GCA_021771575.1 Bacteroides sp.
TTGATTCGGTTGATTCGGTTGATTCGGTTGATTCGGTTGATTCGGTTGATTCGGTTGATTCGGTTGATTCGGTTGATTCGGTTGATTCGGTTGATTCGGTTGATTCGGTTGATTCGCGTACCGGGACTTAAAATTTTAAAAATGAGGCGAACAAATTTGAAATTTGATTTACATTGTCATACAAAAGAAGGTTCTCTTGACGCTAAAGTTTCTGTCAGGGAATATGCAAATAAATTTATGGCATTAGGCTATGACGGGTTTATGATTTCCGATCATAACAGTTACAAGGGATGCCGTGCCTGGGATAAGATAAAAGCAGATCCAAAATATAGAGATTTTACTGTGATCCGTGGCATAGAATACGATACGAAAGACGCAGGCCATGTGCTGATTATCATGCCGGACGATCTGTACCTGAATATTTTTAGGATCAGGGGAATGAAATGCAAAAAGCTGATTCATTTAGTTCATGCATTTGGAGGCGTGCTTGGCTTGGCTCATCCTTACGGCGTTGCAAGCTCAAGCGCGATGGGTTTTAAACAAATGGATATGGCGCTGATCGATCAATTTGATTTCATTGAAACCTTTAATACCTGTGAAACGCCAGAATCCAACAGGAAAGCTAAAGCTCTTGCTGAAAAACACGATCTGCCGACCCTTTCCGGCTCTGATTCTCATGTCACTGATTATATCGGAATGGCTTATACGGAAATCCAGGCTAGCATTCGGTGCAATAACGATCTGATTAAAGCCATTAAAAAACGAGCGGAGATTACGGCTTTCGGCGTTGAGCGAGGCGCAACGAAGAAAGCCAAAAGAAAAGAACACTGGATCGGAATTCTAGGATTCCGGCTTTATAACAGAGGCATCGGCAAGCTAGTATGCCCTTATAGAAAATTCAAGCACCGGAAGCTTCACAATCATATCGTGCAGACGCATATTTAGCTATTTTGTTAATAAAAAAGAGTTTTCGCAAAATATCAATTCTCGTTTTGCAAAAGCTCTTGTTATAGTATAAGGAAATATCGTTTTGATGTTTCTGTATGCTTCAAGGAAAGTGTCCGGTAAAGCGCCGCTCTGCAATAGGTGATATGTATGCAAAGGAATCTTTGACCCCCCTATATGTTTTTCGATACGAGGGAAGTGTGTAAAAAGCAAAAAGCATTGGCGGGCTTTTTTCGTTTAAGACTGATGGCGGCAGATTTTTGTGTTCAAATCGATGCTCGATTATACTCACAAGGGAAAACTGCATCAATATCCGAAAACCCTCAAATATAATAAAATAAACCTCATTTGTTTGACAGCTTAATTTCACGTTTGGCCAATTGATTTTACTTGATTCTACGTCTGGCGGATCAATCTTGCATTTGGCAATCAACCCCACAAATGAGGTTTTATCATTTTTTTTTTGTTTTTCGCTGCTTCACACTATTTTCTGCTATTTCACGCTGTTTTCCACTGCGACCGCCATCGCATCCGTTTGGATCACGCCTTTATGCCGAATCGGCTTTTTGTCGAGATCCTTTAGTGCGCCCGGAACTCTCACACCGGTAGCCTTTTCCACAGCCTTTACATATGCAAAGCCATTCTGCTCCTCGCCAAGGCCGATCGCCAACGCTACGCTGTCGGCAAATTTATATGCGCTGGCTGTCGAAGCAATCAACGCAGGCGTATCATCGCCCGTTTCTTTTCTGTAATCCGCATAAACCTTGTAAGCGACGGCCGTGTGGGTATCCATCAGATAACCCTTTTCCCGGTACATTCTGCCGATGGTTTGATTCGTTTCTTCTACCGTAGCAAAACCGCCATAAAATATGGATAACTTTTCCCTTATGGCGGGACTCACTTCATAGAGTTTATCTGTCGCAAGCGCATCCATGAGCACATTCACTGTGTTGCCGTTATTGCCGGACAAATGGTACAAGAGCCGTTCCAGGTTACTGGAAATCAAAATATCCATTGACGGCGAATTGGTCAGGTAAAATTCCCGGTTGATATCATAAATCCCAGTGTTGAAAAAAT
>JAETOX010000260.1 GCA_021771575.1 Bacteroides sp.
GGGCCTTTGTGAAATCAAACAGAACGTCTATGAAGCCTATTTTCGCGCATTGGCGGAAATATCACCTGTGATTTGCGGCAACTATGGCTATTACCTTGGACAGGAGAAAAAGAACCATGAGGCTGCCCTCGCTTACTACATTAAAGCCACCCAACGCTATGATATACAAGCGACATTCAACGCCGGCTGCTGTTATGATGAGGGCTGCGGAGTGGAAAGGGATGTGGATATGGCTTTCAAGTTTTACGAAATAGCCGCTATTGGAGGCCACCCTGATGCACAATGGCAGATGGGTTATTACTATTTCGACGGCTGGGGTAGCATTGAGCAAGATTATGCTAAAGCAGCGAAATGGTTTATAAAAGCTTATTGGAACCCCAAAAGTAATAACAAGAACAAGGTACGTTCAGCTGCTTATCTCGGTATCTGTTATCAGGACGCTCTTGGCGTAGTGCAGGACGACGACGTGGCGTTAGAATACCTTCAGGAAGCGGAGGAAGACATTGACTCGCTGTGGGATCCGATAAATGCCATGGTGCTTAATGCATTGGGGGTGGCATATACTTTCGCCAGAGGTACAGAGGAAGATATAGAATTGGGGTATCAGTACTTTGAAGATGCAGCAAAACTTGGTTCAGACGAAGCAAAAGAGCATCTTCAACAGATAAACTTCTCTGAGCCGTCAAAATACCAATCAGACAAGCCGGTTAGGGAAATAGATCCTTTCTACCAAGGATTGACCGAAAGAATCAGAGAGGCCGCCGAAAAAGATATGCAAAAAATTATTGCCCTAGTGGGAAATGAACATATTTATACAGTGGCCATGGTGACTGACAGCGACTGTGTATCCCTGTTTATGGCAGTGAATACCATCGAATATCTGGATAAAAATGGAGGACCTGACAGTGAAAATAAATGGATACCTGACGAATGGGGCTATTCCGACGGAGACAATAGTGCTTTGGCAAATCTCAGCACATTATTGTGGGAACATTCAGAAACCCTACCAGACAAAGCTTTTTTCTTCGATGCGGTCATATCTGCAATGAAACAGCTCAAGGAAGCGGGAGCATTCGGAGAACACTCTGAGGCCATCACCTTCTTTGTTTCCATTTCGGATGATGACGAGACTGAGAATATGGAAGATTTTTCAGCAAAACAGTTGAACACCACGCAACTAACAGCCGCGTTTTTAAATCGGGATAAATGAAGTAGTCTATAAGTATAATGATAAAAGCTGATCATGTTTGATGATCTGCACTTTAATGTTGTCAAGGGCAAGGCTGACGTCCTGTGCCCCTTGGCTCTCGCCCTATTCCCTTTCATGTCTCAAAGCGTTTTCGGGCTGAACTGCGCCACAGTTCCGTTGCTTACAACCCGTTCCATGATGGGGGCAAGGCCGTTTTTCTCCTTGCTGCCATTCATCCAGAACAACACCTTGAATGTACTTCTTGCCATACTTGTTTTTTTTGATTGCAAAATTAAATATTAACGAGTTAGCTCTTATGAGCTAAATACAGCCCTTTATAAATCCACTTTCCTTTGCGTTACCCTGTTTTTTCGTCTGTCCTCTTTTGTCACCGCAAACGCCTTATTAACAGACAGCACGAAGACTTTTGCCCCTTTTTATTAGCCTTTCCAGAGATTTTCAGTACTTTTGTACAAAGTAAAAAAATGAAAAAAATCGCAGCGATACACGATTTGTCGGGTTACGGAAGAGCTTCGCTCACCGTAGCGATACCGATATTATCTTATATGGGTTACCAGGTATGCCCTTTACCGACCGCCATTTTATCGGCCCACAGTGAATATAAAAATTTCCGTTCTTTCGATCTTACCGATCAAATGCAAGGAATCATCAATCATTGGAAAGAGCTACGTCTGCATTTCGACGCGCTGTATTCTGGTTATTTGGCTTCGGAGCGACAAATGGAAATTGTTTCCGGATTTTTTACTGATTTTGCCCGGGAAGACAATTTTATTCTAGTCGACCCGGTATTGGGTGATCATGGACTATTGTGGCCCAGATTATGTTATCATCACTTCGGCACCTTCAGGCAACAAACAAAAAATAGCCACAATCGCTTATAATAAACAAGATGGCCGGACATGGCGAGTCTGCAGCGATCTGGTAGCCGCCAGTTATCCGGGTACCGGAGATGCCTTCGCCAGTGTCATCACCGGTTGTTTGCTTCAGGATGATAGTCTGCCGGAAGCTATCGAACGAGCAGTACATTTCATCAACATGGGCATCAAAGCAACTTTCGGTTACAACCATGCCCCTCTGGACGGAATGAATCAGGAAAAAGTGTTACCTTACCTGAAAGACCCCCTGCCTTATTTCACTTACGAACTACTAGGGTCCTCCGAATGATTGAAGCGATTATTACCGATTTAGACGGCACCATTCTACCCCGTGGGGGGAATATCAGCCTGGAAAATCTCGATGCTTTTCGAATGGCAGGTGAAAAAGGATGCCTTCGGATCATCGCCACAGGCCGTTCCCTATATGCAGCCCGTAAAGCACTTTCCCCGGACTTTCCCATCGATTACCTGGTATTCTCTTCAGGAGCAGGTATACTTGACTGGCCCCGGCAGGAACTGCTTTTTTCCCGCCACCTGAACACACGGGCAACCCGGGAAATCGCCGATTATCTATGGAACTACAACATCAATTTTACGATACAACGCGAAATCCCGGATAACCATCTTTTTTATTATACTGATCTTTATCCGGTTCAGGAAGATTATAAACGTCGTATCGAAACTTATCAGCCTTTCGGCACACCCATTTATTCGCCCCAAGAGATTGAGGGAGAAGCCACCCAATTCGTTCTCATCCTGGATGCCGGACAATTACGGCTATGGGAAGAAATCCGCCAGGCTTTGTCTGCCTATTCCGTGGTACGCTCCACCTCTCCGATTGATAACAAAGCGATTTGGCTGGAGATTTTCTCTCCGGGAATCAACAAAGGAAACACTTGCCGGTCGTTATTACAGCAACAAGGTATTTCCTTATCCCAAACAGCCGGAATCGGCAATGATTACAACGATATCGACTTTCTGGATATTTGCGCCGAAGCTTATTTGGTAGAAAATGCGCCCTACCGACTGAAACCTTACTATAAATCCGTTGCCTCGGATCGAAACAACGGATTTAAAGAATTTATCCAACGGACCTTGCTTTAGAGTACTCCCTTTTCTGTTAAAAGGCGTTCCATATCCTGTTGCAATTTGTGAGCTTCCTCTCGGGCACGAACAGCAAAATTTTCTGTCCGGTCGGCAAAAATAATACCCCGGGAAGAGTTTACGATCAGTCCACAATGCGAGTTCATCCCATATTCTGCCACTTCTTCCAAGCTACCTCCCTGAGCACCGACTCCAGGCACCAGCAAAAAATGATCGGGCACAATCCGACGAATACCACCGAGCATTTCGGCTTTCGTCGCTCCCACAACATACATCATATTTTGCGCATTTCCCCATTCCTGGGATTTTTTTAATACCCTTTCATACAGTTTTTCATCTTCTCCCGTG
>JAETOX010000261.1 GCA_021771575.1 Bacteroides sp.
CAAAAGACAACAGAAACA
This sequence comes from Bacteroides sp., assembly GCA_021771575.1. GTDB lineage: Bacteria > Bacteroidota > Bacteroidia > Bacteroidales > Marinifilaceae > Odoribacter. The sequence goes on from JAETOX010000261.1 coordinate 19, forward strand.
GACGATGAACTACCAAGAAACTTTAAACTGGCTGTTTGCACAGCTTCCTATGTATCAACGGGAAGGACAGGCTGCCTATAAGGCTAATCTGGACAATACCTTGCAACTGGACGAATATTTCCATCATCCACACAAAAATTTCAAAACTATTCATGTGGCCGGCACGAACGGAAAAGGCTCGGTCTCTCACATGCTGGCTTCTATTTTACAAGAAGCTGGATATAAAACCGGCTTGTATACTTCCCCTCACCTGAAGGACTTCCGGGAGCGAATTAAAATCAATGGAGAAATGATCAGCGAAGAATATGTGACCGATTTCGTCGAGGCTCACCAAGAAATATTCGCTCGTATCCGACCCTCTTTTTTTGAGATGACGGTCGCTATGGCTTTCCAATATTTCAACGATAAGAAAGTTGACATAGCCGTCATCGAAGTGGGGCTGGGAGGACGTCTGGACTCCACCAATATCATTTCTCCACTGGCATCTGTGATCACGAATATCTCCTTCGATCACATGGCTTTATTGGGAAATACCCTGGAAAAGATCGCTACAGAAAAAGCCGGTATTATCAAGGCAGAAATTCCGGCTATCATCGGCATACGAGATCAGGCATACGATTTCGTATTCGAGAAAAGAGCAGCAGAAGTGCAGACCCAGCTTGAATTCGTTTCTGATCAATGGGAAACCACCCGATATTCGAATGGGAAATACCGGTTGAAGCGAAAAGATGGCTGGACTTTCGACGAAATCAATTGTGAACTCCAAGGCATGTATCAGCGTAAAAACATTCCGGTAGTTCTCGAAACGATTGCAGCAATACGCCCCCAAGGTATATCTGTAACTGATGCCCATATCCGGCAAGGAATCGAACGGGTCATTACCAATACAGGCCTCCTCGGACGTTGGCAGATCCTCACCCGTACTCCCCTAACGGTCTGCGACACCGGACATAATATTGACGGTCTCACAGAAGTAGTCCGTCAATTAGAACAATGCCATTACAAACAATTGCATTTTGTCATCGGTATGGTAAACGACAAAGACGTCGATAGCGTGCTCCGTATTCTTCCGGGCAACGCCCACTATTATTTTTGCAAAGCTTCTATTCCACGGGCCATGCCGGAACAGATACTGGCAGAAAAAGCTACCCAGGCTGGATTAATAGGGCAATGTTATCCTACAGTGGAGGAAGCTTATACAGCAGCTCGTCAGAAAGCAGAATCCGAAGATATGATCTATATCGGAGGGAGTACTTTTGTCGTAGCTGAAGTAGTCTAAAAAGAAGCGACTATTTTCTCGAAACCGGGGCGTAAAAAAGCCCGAGCTTCGGGAAAATGTTCTTCAATGTCCTCTCGCAATTGTTCCAGAATAATTAACAAATGGGCAATCTCTCTCTGATAGGCCGGAAAATATTCCAGTATTACTTTCCATCCCTCTATAGAACGATCGATGGAGAGTAAAGCCACCTTCGCAGAGCCATTATAATCTCCACTATCTATATGTTTTGAACAAACCTGATAATAATAACCGTATAGAGCGCGTCTCATTTTTGCCTGAATCAGATCCAAGTACCAATTCACTACTTCCAGCGCCTCATCTGTAAGGTCCTGTTTCTTCTCTTTCTCTATATCGTCCATCGATTCGTATATCTTTTCCAGGTATTTATCGGCCAGATCTTCATAAATCATACACATACGAATAATGTCGGTTTTTTCTACCTTTGCATTACATTTTACTCCTTTGACCTGACTTTCATAACTTTCCCCTAAGAATTCCTTATCGATATTTTCCGCTGCATAAATATCCTCTACCTCCATTCCCCGCTCATGCGCTAATTCCTGAAGGACGTCATAAGTAGATTCGAATACTTCCTTCAAACGCGTCCAAATACTGTCACCTTCCCGACTGGCTTCTCTGTCGAAATGAAAACCACCCCTTTCTTCGATCTTTTTCCCCATAACAAAACTCATACAGTGTAATCGTTGATCACACC
>JAETOX010000262.1 GCA_021771575.1 Bacteroides sp.
TCCTCTTCAGCCTCTTGAGTACTTCTCCAGGCTAACGAGACTTATCCGATTCAATTTATCAAAACTGAAATTCTATCTATATTTTATGGCGGAGAGGGTGGGATTCGAACCCACGGCCCCTTTCGGAGTCACTGGTTTTCAAGACCAGCTCCTTAAACCACTCGGACACCTCTCCATATCATGCAATGTGCATTCCGTGTACCTACCTGTTTAGATGACCCCTAGCCTTTTATGATGGTGACCCATCGGAGATTCGAACTCCGGACACCTTGATTAAAAGTCAAGTGCTCTGCCGACTGAGCTAATGGGTCATATTGGCTGGGGTAGCAGGACTCGAACCTACGCATGACGGAGTCAAAGTCCGCTGCCTTACCGACTTGGCTATACCCCATCTTTAAAAATTGGCGAGCCCACAGGGATTCGAACCCCGGACACACGGCTTAGAAGGCCGTTGCTCTATCCAGCTGAGCTATGAGCCCTGGTTATACTTGAACTGCCGATAAGCAACTCATAAAAAATTGGAGCGGATGATGAGAATCGAACTCACGCCATCAGCTTGGAAGGCTGAGGTTCTACCATTGAACTACATCCGCAAAATTGGAGCGGAAGACGAGATTCGAACTCGCGACCCTCGCCTTGGCAAGGCGATGCTCTACCCCTGAGCCACTTCCGCATACATATTGGTCGAGGGAGGTGGATTCGAACCACCGAAAGCTCAGCTAACGGATTTACAGTCCGCCCCCTTTGGCCACTCGGGAATCCCTCGATATTGTCTGTTTTACCATTGCTTCATGAACTACCTCTGCATCTCCATCGGAACTCATGAATCAATGAACGATTCTCTCCGGCAACGCCGTGTTAGTCAACGCGTTCATTATACCATAATTTTGATAAATGTCCAGCGTTTTTTTCAACATTGTTCGAACCTTTTCGGGTTCGATTCCTCCGTCTTGTCAGTGGAGCTGGCGGAGGGAATTACGCATATGCTCCGCATCTGCCGTTCTGCGCCGTCCTTATCGGTCGGCTTGAACATCTCACGGCTCGAAAGTCCACCGGACTTTCTCCCTGCGCTCGAGCCCTTTCGGGTTCGATTCCTCCGTTTTGTCAGTGGAGCTGGCGGAGGGAATCGAACCCCCAACCTGCTGATTACAAATCAGCTGCTCTACCGTTGAGCCACGCCAGCGTAATATGCCTTTAGATAAAATTGGCGATCCGGAACGGGCTCGAACCGTCGACCTCCAGCGTGACAGGCTGGCATTCTAACCAACTGAACTACCGGACCGCGTTCGGTCCCTCATGGACCGTCAAACAATCATGAATGGTGGGCGCTATAGGGCTCGAACCTATGACCCTCTGCTTGTAAGGCAGATGCTCTCCCAGCTGAGCTAAGCGCCCACATTATATATTACCTTCTCGGCACATTTATAAACTATACAGCAGACATTCCTTTCTGTCAAGTCTTTTTTTCGATTTATTTCGTATTTTATGATGTATATTTGATAATATTCCAATTTATTCTAGTCGAATTGAAGCTTAAAAGATTACAGAAAGGAAGCAGAAAAAAGGAACAGATCAGCCAAAAAATCTACAAAAGGACAAATCGAAAACAAAAAAGCCAAAATCGAAGAATTCAAGGATTCTACTTAAAAACGCACTCACTGCAATTCACTGTTGCTTTCGGACACAGCCCAGACCGACCCAAAAGCAATACTTTCTTGAAAAACAGTCAGGACAGGTTTAACCACAGCGATTCTCTGAAAAAAGCCAAAGTAAATCCAGAAGCAATGATTCTCTGAAAAAAGTCCGAACAAAACCGAAAAAAGCGATTCTCTCAAAAAACAAAAAAACTCAGATCGTAGAGAATATCATCAAAAATGTAAGGAAAAATAGCGACAATACGCATGATATTACAGCATTTTCTCTATACTATCCCTATCGTTTCTCTATGGTTTATAAAAATAGCTAATTTCAGAGAAAAAAGACGCCTTTTTTCTCTCATATCCAGCAAAAT
>JAETOX010000039.1 GCA_021771575.1 Bacteroides sp.
CCGTTATTGCCGTCCGGAACTACACCGTAACGATTACTGCGTTGCCAAAAAGCCAACGTATTTTCTTTGGAAAAATAAGATTCCAGAGAAGCTTGATAATTAAGTCCCCTTTTCTGTCCCTCAGCTAACAGGCATGAAAAGAAAAGAAAGATAGAGAAAAGTATAAATTTTGACATGAAATAGCTGTTTCTGATTAATTTTATGCACCTCGCTTATAAAAATCACTGATAGACAGGCAAAGGTATAAAAATATTCGGAGCTGTTCAGCTATGTGACTACATTTATAACAATTTCTCTAACATGTTTAAATCTTCTGGGTTGATCCTCTTTATATGCAAAAGATTGGTCATTATCATTACAACTTTTGCTGTTCGCTGATTTCGGTGTGCATGACAAATTTCAGTTCTCCGCCTTTCATGATTTCATCGTGATGTATCCAGGTTCGATCGAGCTTTTTCCCGTTGAGGTAAACCTCTTTGACATAAATTGCCTGATTGTTTTCTCTTTCGGCCAGGATTACAAATTTTTTCTCTGGGCCTACCGATAGGGTGACTTTATCGAAAAGTGGAGTACCGAGCTGGTATTTGGCTTCGACCGGATTCACCGGATAAAAGCCCATAGCTGAAAAAACATACCAGGCTGACATTTGGCCGCAGTCCTCGTTCCCGCATAATCCTTCCGGAGTACTGTTATATAATTCGGTCAGGATTTTGTGGACGTAATATTGGGCCTTATGAGGTTGACCGATATAATTATACAAGTAGGCGATGTGGTGCGATGGCTCGTTTCCGTGGGCATACTGACCGATAAAACCGCTGATGTCGGGAGAAGCATTGTCACCTTCTATTGCAGCTGTCAGGGTGAATAAACTGTCCAGTTTCCGACCAAAAGCTTCAGAGCCGCCATGAAGGGCGATAAGGCCTTCTACATCATGGGGAACATACCACGAGTATTGCCATGCATTACCTTCCGTATATTCGTCTGCCCGATGGTTGGAGTACAAAGGAGAAAAGGGAGTTTTCCATTCTCCTGTAGCCGATTTGCCCCGCATAAATCCGGTGGAGGGATCGAATACATGAGTAAAGTTGCGCGAACTGTTCAGGAAAAAAAGATAATCGTCTTCCTTACCCAAAGCTTTGGCCATTTGGGCAATACACCAATCATTGTAGGCATATTCCAGGGTTTTGGAAACCGACTCGTTCTCCATTTCGTACGGAATATAGTGATAACGACGATAGGCATCCATTCCGGCTCTGGAGTTCAAAGCCGTTTTTTTCATTGCTTCGTATGCTTTCTCGGCATCGAAATGACGAATTCCTTTTATATAGGCTTCTGTGATGACCGGGATAGCGTGATTGCCGATCATGCAGAAAGTTTCGTTCCCTGCCAGTTCCCAAACCGGTAAAAGTCCGTAAACGTCATAATGTTTCAGCATTGAATTGATGAGATCTCCGACTCGTTTTTTCTGAGTAATGGTGAAAAGAGGATGGGTGGCCCGATAAGTATCCCAAAGGGAAAACACTGTGTATTGAACGTGTTTGTTGACACTGTGGATTTCCTGGTCCGGGCCTTTATAATTTCCGTTTACATCAGAAAAAATAAAGGGGGCTGTGTAAGCATGGTATAAGGCAGTATAAAAGGTTTTCAGTTGTTCTTCGTCTTTACTTTCTGCTTTTATACGTTGTAATTGACGTTTCCAAGACTGCTTGGCATCTTTTTTCACCTTGTCGAAACTCCAATGAGATAATTCTTTTTCCAGATTTGCCAGGGCTCCCTCTGTATTCGCTGAAGAAAGACTGATTTTTGCCAGGATTTTATCGGTATTTTTGCCGAAATCTATCCAGATATAACAGCTATCGGCTGTTATTTTCCGGTTGTCTTCCAAAGGCATAAATTTTTTACTGCCGGCCATGATACGGCAATCCTGCGAAAATTCGATGACAAAATATACCTTCTGATAGCCTGCCCATCCTCTGGATTTACGGCAGCCTTCAAGGGTTCGGTTATTAATTTTCCGGATCCAGGTTTCGGTTGTCCGATCCCAATTTCTGGCTGTTGTTAGGTCTATGGTCAATCCGTGCGTACTATGAGGAGGATATTGGTAGTAATGCATTCCGCAACGTGGTGTTACGGACAATTCCGTTTTGATTCCATTGTCGAAAATAACGTGATAATAACCGGGTTCTGCACTTTCTTGCGAGTGGGAGAAACGGGCATAGTTGTTTTGTATATATGCTGCTGGGGCAAGGGTACTGTCGGGAGTGTTGATAACCGGCAGGAACCGGATATCTTGTAGGTCGCCGATGCCCGTACCACTTAGATGGGTATGAGAAAAGGAACAGATGATGCTGTCGGAATAATGATAACCCGAGCACCAGTCCCAACCATTCCGGGGATTGTCAGGGCTGAGCTGAATCGCTCCAAAGGGAACGATAGCCCCGGGAAAGCAATGTCCATGACCGGCCGTACCGATAAAAGGATCGACATATTCTGTTATTTTTAGTTCATTTTCTTGCCGGTGGCAGCCAGATAGCACCGACAAGAGAAAGAGAAGAAAAAAAACGGATCGTAACATCGTTTATTGTTTTAATTCATTCCAGGCCAAAGCTGCTGCGCCGTAGATAGCGACATTCTGTGTCAATTGTGAAGGCAGGAGCTTTACTTTATTACTGAAATTTTTTAACATATTCATTTCCATGTGATCTTTGGTAGGAACGAAAAGCAGATCTCCGGCTTTAGCCAGTCCTCCCATCAGGAAGATCGCTTCGGGGCTGGTGATGGCTACCATGTTCGCTAAAGCTTCACCTAGCATTTTTGCTGTATATTTAAAAGTATTGATAGCTATGAGATCGCCTTTTAGTGCTGCTTCACAAATGGTTTTGGAGGTCATCTCGTTAAAAGGGATGGAGCGCAGTTCACTGGGATAATTATATTTGGCCATCATTTTATAGGCTGTCCGTTTCACTCCGGTTGCAGAAACATATGTTTCCAGACATCCCTGACGTCCGCATCCGCATTGACGTCCGTTGGGAGAGACAATGATATGCCCCAGTTCGCCGGCAAAACCGTCGTGTCCGTAAATCAGTTTACCATTGGAAACAAATCCGCTACCCACACCGGTCCCCAAAGTCACCATAATAAAATCTTTCATACCGCGGGCTCCGCCATATACCATTTCTCCGATTGCTGCCGCATTGGCGTCGTTGGTCAGGCAAACCGGAATTCCCGGATAATATTCTTGCAGCATATCGCACATCGGTATGACCTCATTCCACCTGAGGTTCACGGCATATTCGATAGTTCCCTTATAATAATTGCCGTTCGGTGCGCCGATACCGATGCCGATCAGGGTATGTCCTTCGCGGATCGTGTCGAACACCTTTTCTATTTCTAAATACAATTCCCTGAGATAATCGTGTACATCTTCATGTTTACCAGTAAGGATATTACCATCAGCAAGATAATTCCCTTCACGATCGATAAAACCGAAAGCGGTATTGGTGCCACCAATGTCAATTCCTAATGCAACTTCTTTTTTCATACTGTTCCGATATGTTATAATTTATTTTAGGGCCTAAAGATAAATAAAAAATAAGAGATCGGTTGCCCGATCCCTTATTAATTACTAACTACTAACCTAAACATACAAACTTATGAAAAAAACGTGTCTTTTATTCTTTTGACATGACAAAGATAGGAGAGTGTTGCTGATTCTTGAGTTAATGGATCGTTAAATATTTCAGAGAGTTTCTTTTAATTTTCAATGAGTTCCTTTAAATTATATTACGAATGTTAATGAAAAGAAGGAAAGATGAAAATAATTTTAAAAATAGAGATAAAATGCCCGGGTCAGATCGATATAATCAGGACTATACCGATGGCGGGATAATTCGATAATCAGTTCATTTTCTTTCGTCTCCGAAAGATTCCTCCGGAATTCCATCAGCCAACGTTTAGGGGCTTTATCCGGAGTTGGGAGGATATAGGTAATGCGATAGGGAAATAAATAAAATTGTTCGGCATAGGAGACAAATTGTTGTGCTTCAATAACAGGAAGGATGACGCAAAAATTTCCTCCGGGAGACAACAGGCGTTGTACATGTTCGATCAATTCGGGGTGTGTGAGGGAATGAGTATGGCGTGCTAAACTGCGTCCTTGATCAGGTGCGGGTGTGGAATCGACGAAGAATGGAGGATTGCAAACGATGCTGTCGTATAATTTGTCGGGGTGGTAGTTTTGTAAGGCTTGCAGATATACCCGCACGCGTTGAGGCCAAGGGCTTGATGCTATGTTTTCCCGGGCTTGTTCACAAGCTGCGGCCTCTATTTCCAGCGCATCGATCTCTGCCGTCGGATTGCGTTGGGCTGCCATTAAAGCGATAAGTCCGGTCCCTGTGCCGATATCCAGAATAGTTGCCGCTTCTTCCAGGTTCGCCCAGGCACCTAATAATACACCGTCAGTTCCCACTTTCATTGGAGTGCGATCCTGACAAATTGTGAATTGCTTGAAACGGAACATAACAGAAAGAAAATGTGCCTTATTGGCACATTTTTTTATTCTTGTTTTTTTTCTTCTTCCAATTGAAGCATTCCTTTACTGACCAACAAGTTATACCATTGGACTATTTTTTTCATATCCGAAGTATATACCCGTTCTTTGTCATACTCCGGTACTATTTCTTCAAAATAAGCAAGTATTTTTTCTGTCGGTTCTTTATGACTGATAGCTGTCTGACCATTTTCTTTGGTAAACATCCGTTGAAATACTTCTTTCAGCGGCATATCTTCGTTTTCGGTATAAATAGAAATATCCTCAAGGGCAATGATCTTGGAATTGGAATATGCCGGGAAACGCTTACCGTCGAGAAGCGATTCTACAATGATGGCATTGGAGGAATTACTGATCAGTTTTTGTAAACCGGGTTTTCCCGAGATGGATAAAATTTCTTTTAACATAACTTGTTTTTTGAGGTTTCACAAAAATGAGTTGCAAAACTACGCTAATTAATTGAAAATAGAAAATAGGAAATTGAAATTTATTGCATAAAGTCGAATTTAAACAATTCCCCTTTGTTTTTTGATTTTTTCGTAAGCCATATTGATTTGGGTGAATTTTTCTTCTGCGGCTTTCCGGATATCTTCGCCCAAATGTCCCAACTTATCGGGGTGGTTCTCCATGGCCATTTTCCGATAAGCTTTCTTTAGTTCTTCATCGGTAGCGGTGCGGGAAACGCCCAATATGCGGTAGGCTGAATCGATATCGTCGTAATACATGGATTTAACCGATAAGAAGGTAGAATGATCTATACCCATTTGATCGGCGATTGTTTCCAACAACTGGACTTCTGTTTCGCTGACTATGCCGTCGGCTTTGGCGATGCCGAATAAGAAATAAAGAAGCTGGGTTTTCGAAGCCTGATCCATATGAAAACGGATCTGATGACATACTTCAACGACAGGTATTTCTTTTGTGCTGAGCTCTTTGATCATCGACATGGCTTCGCGGGTCGCTTCCAGTCCGAAGTTCCTTTTCAGAAATTCTTTGACATAATCCAGTTCCGAACGCATAATCCGTCCGTCGGCTTTCATCACTGAGGTTGCCAGAACTGTCAGGCTGAACATAAAATCACCACGTCCGCTAGGGGGAATATTCCCTTCGCCGGAAGGTATTTTAATGGTTTCGACATTATCGAATATAGATCCGATAAAAAGTCCCAGTAAAGCCCCGAGAGGTCCTCCCCCCAATACAAATCCAAGGCCTGCGCCTATCCATTTTCCGTATTTTGCCATTTTATTTTGTTTTTATCTATATCCTGTTTTCCAGGTGTTTCAATAAATGATCGATTTGTTCCAGCAACAAATGTGCCGGATCATTGTATAGGATAAAATCCGACTGTCCGCATTTTTCTGTGTCGTCGATCTGATTCCGTATACGTTCTTTTACTTTTTCCGTTGTCGTTTTATCGCGTTCGACGACGCGTTGTATTTTTACGGCTTCGGGGGCTGTGACACAAATGATAAAATCGAAATTCTCGTTTAAACGGGCTTCGAACAGAATAGCCGATTCGAAGAAAACATAGGAACTTGTTTGGGTTTTACTCCAGACGTAAAAATCGTCGAGTACCCGGGGATGAACGATATGATTCACCTGAGATAAGGCTGCCGGATCCTGAAAAATAATGTCCGCCAGGTATTTTTTATCCAGTATCCCTTCAGAGGTATAAATCATCGTTCCGAAAAGAGCGATCAACTCTTTTTTGATTTCCGGACAGGTATTCATGAGTCGGGAAGCATGGGTGTCGGAAATGTATACGGGATATCCCATTACTTGTAATATATGGGCCACCGTACTTTTCCCCGAACCAATTCCACCTGTCAAACCGATGTATAGCATAAAGTAATGTTATTTTTTTTCAAGAATATATTCTACTTTCTGGGGTGAAAAAGTAAGATTTTTGACGTTTGAAGGAGCTTTTTTTACTTGTACTTCCAGATAAGTCGTCTGGGAATTCCGGGGATATTCGACGGCAAACTCGAAATCGTCCGCAGTTATTTTATCGTACTGACTTAAGCCGATTTCATAACTTATTTGTACATGATCGGGAAATAGCCGGAGGATCAAAGATTCCGGAACATGCAAAGGTGTAATCGGAATCGTCTTCCGGGCTTCAGTAAATTGTTCCACCTGCATTTCGACTTTTACATTTATGTCTTCGAACTGACAGCCGGGGATAGCTTGTAATTCGGTCGAACGCGTGGTATTTTTGCTGATATTTTTTAATGTGACCGTTTCGGTAGGTACCGAGTAAATTGTATCGATTACCGGTGCCGGCCCCTGGATGAGAATGCTGTCGGGGGTGGCGATGATCCGGTTTAAAATGTATTGCCTTTTCAAGGTATACTCTACGCTCGGCTGTATGGCTACTTTTTTACTTACAGACCGGGCGAATTTGAATTCAATCTTCTCTGGAAATACGCTCTGTAGTTTGATTTCTGTGCTTAACTGACTGCTGATTTTATCTTTGATTTCATTAGTGTTGAGCGTAAAGTCCAGCATCCCGTTTTTTTCTTCGAAATGACTGGCATAAGTACCGACATTAAAAGTGATCGGTAAAAAAGAGGTTCTGATGCGATGGCCTAATAAGGCAAAACCTTTGGCTTTTACCTCTAGATGGATTTGAGGAGGAAGAGAAACTACCGGATATTTCCCGGAAGGAAAATTTACATACTTGACAGGATAGGAGATTTCTGCTGAATATTCTTTATTCAAAGCATTGAGGAACCACAAGATGGAGGCAATAAGCACACAGATTAAATAGGTAATGATGTTCCTGTTCGGATGAATTTCCTTTAATTTAGAGAGCCGGTTGAATAAAGCTTTGAATAGAGACATTGAAAAAAACGATTTAGTGTCACTGTAGAAAAGATTGGCGTGTCCTAACAGACATCGCCAATCAAGTTGAAATCGCCGATCCGGCGGGGATCGTTTTATTTTACCGGAGTAGCGTCGGTCATATCTTTGATGACAGCTGATTTGTCGATTTTCAGCCGATTCTGACCTTCTACTTCCATAATGATATAATAATCTGCAATTTCCAGTACTTTCCCATAAATACCTCCTGTGGTAACCACTTTATCTCCCTTTTTCAGAGAATCCCGGAAATTTTTTAATTCTTTTTGTCTTTTCATTTGCGGGCGAATCATGAAAAACCAGAAGACGATGATGATCAGAATCAAAGGTAAAAAACTCATCAATCCGTTTCCTGCCGCTTGTTGTTGAAGTACAATAAATAATGCGTTCATAATTTAGTTTATTAATTGATTAATTGGAATTTTATTTCCTCACATTTCCGGTAAAGTTTAGGATAATCCGTTTTTCCGGAATGTTTGCAAATATACTGATTTCTTTGTATTGTTTGCCGTATCTGCCCTCCGAGTTGAAAGCAATTTCAATTTTTCCTTCTTTTCCCGGAGGAATAGGTACTTTATCGTATTCTACAGTTGTACATCCACACCCGCTTTCGATATTTCTGATCAGGAGATTGTGATCGCCTGTGTTTTTTAAATAATAGACGTGCGTGATGATTTCTCCTTCGGTGATCTCTCCGAAATTCCATAGTTTGTTTTTTACTTCTACAGAAGTTTCGCCTGGTCTGTCGTTGTTCTTTTGGCTTTCTTTACAAGCGGAAAAACAAAAGCAAAGCATAAAAGCCAAAACTCCTGAAATAATTTTTTTCATGTTCAGAAAATCAAATGTTTTACAGAATAATTTTTTTCCTGAATATTGGTCAGTACTTCGATCCCGATTTCTAGGTGTTGTTTTACGAAATTTTGGGTAACCTGTTTGTCGGATTCGGCAGTTTTTATTCCTTCGGAGATCATAGGACGGTCGGATACCAGCAACAATGCTCCGGTCGGGATACGATTGGCGAATCCAACGGTGAAGATTGTCGCTGTTTCCATATCCACCGCCATGGCCCGAGTGCGTCGGAGGTATTCTTTAAATTGTTCGTCGTATTCCCAGACCCTGCGGTTGGTGGTATATACAACGCCGGTATAATAGTGCCTCCCGTGATTGACAATAGCTTTTGAACAGGCTTTCTGGATGCTGAAGGCGGGGAGTGCGGGTACTTCGTGCGGAAGATAATCGTCGGAAGTTCCTTCGCCTTTGATGGCGGCGATGGGAAGAATATAGTCGCCTACCGTGTTTTTGGTTTTAAGTCCTCCGCATTTTCCCAGGAAAAGAATGGCTTCGGGTTCGACCGCCGTCAACAAGTCGAGAATTGTGGCTGCATTGGGACTGCCCATGCCGAAATTGATCAGGGTAATGCCACCGAACGCGACACTGGGCATTGTTTTATCTTCGCCGGTAATTGGCACTCCGTACATCTCGGAAAAAAGTTCTAGGTAATATTCGAAATTGGTCAGCATGATATACTTGCTGAAGTCCTCCAATTTCCTTCCCGTATACCGGGGTAACCAGTTTTCAACTATCTCTTGTTTGGTTTTCATAAATGAATGTGAATCGCTGTGATTACTTTTTGCTATCTTTGCGCGTTTTCGGCAATAAAATTAGAACATAATCGTCAAACGGCAAAATGAAAACAAATATAGAGTTGGAGGAATTCCAAAATATAAAAATAGAACATTTTACTTATCCCTTGCCTGAAGAGAGAATTGCTAAATTTCCCTTAGCCACCCGGGAATCTTCGAAATTGTTGCGGTATGAAGACGGAGATATCGAAGAGGGTCATTTTTCTGATGCAAGGGAGTTGTTGCAACCTGGGCAATTGCTGGTTTTCAATAATACGAAAGTCATTCATGCCCGTCTTTTTTTTCGGAAAACTACTGGAGCTCTGATCGAAATTTTTTGTCTGGAGCCCTTTATGCCTGTAGATTATGCTCAGAATTTTGCCGCTTGTGGTGTCTGTGAGTGGAGTTGTATGATCGGGAATCTGAAAAAATGGAAAGAGGGGTACATCGAGTGTCATTTCTGTCATGCCGGGCAGCAAGGGCGGCTGAAGGCAGAGAAGGTGGCACAACAAGGCGGTGAAGTAATCGTGCGGTTCTGCTGGGATTTGCCGGTTTCCTTCAGCGAAGTGTTGGAAGCCTGTGGAAAAATACCTATTCCTCCTTATTTAAACCGGGAATCCGAAGCTTCGGACGAAATTCGTTATCAAACGGTATATTCCCGGGAAGAAGGATCGGTAGCAGCCCCTACGGCAGGATTGCATTTTACAGCACAGATACTTTCGGATCTGAAAGCAAAAGGAGTACATATTGCCGAACTGACTTTACATGTAGGGGCTGGTACTTTCCGCCCGGTGAAGTCAGAAACGATAGGGGAACACGATATGCATACCGAACATCTGATTATTTCTCGGGCTTTAGTGAAACAATTACGCGATGCCGCTAAAGAGATTTTTGCTGTTGGAACGACTTCGGTGAGAACCTTGGAAAGTTTGTATTGGATGGGAGTTAAATGCCTGGAAGGAATCGAAGAGTTTTATACGTTGGATCAATGGGAGGCTTATATTTTGCCTGATCGCTATACTTTACAGGAATCGATGAATGCTTTGGTAGAGTGGTTCGAAATGAACCGTCAGGAATATTTGAAAGCCCGGACAACGATTATCATTGTTCCGGGTTACCGTTTCCGGGTGATCGATGCGCTATTTACAAATTTCCATCAGCCACAGAGTACGCTCCTTCTTTTAGTGAGTGCTGCCGTTGGGGAGGATTGGAGGAAAATATACGCTTACGCTCTGGAGCATGATTTCCGTTTTTTGAGCTACGGAGATAGTAGCCTGTTGAAAGTGAAAAACAAGAAAAAGTAAAACCAAATAGCAGCGAAAACATGGAGCAGGAATTGACTTTACCGGCATTCGAGTATAAGGTAAAAAAGAAGAACGGAGCCGTTATGATTTTTGACATGATCCGGAAAAAATTTGTCGTTCTGACTCCTGAAGAATGGGTACGTCAGCACGTTGTACATTATCTCGTAGAGGTAAAAGGATATCCGGTTGCTTCGATTGCCGTGGAACGGGAAATCGACCTTTATGGTTTGCGCCGTCGGTTCGATATCGTTGTCTTCGACCGTATAGGTAAGCCCTGGATGCTCGTCGAATGTAAAGCTCCGGCTGTTCTCCTTTCGAAGCAGGTTTTCGATCAGGCATTCCGCTACAATCTTACCTTGTGTGCTCCTTATGTTGCTATTACCAATGGAATCAAACATTTTTGCGGAAAAATCGATCCTATTCGGGGATTTGTTTTTCTACCGGATTTTCCGGAATTCGAGAAGCGATAAGTAAGTGAAACAGATAAAACAATTTATCGGATAATGTAACCGCTTTATCTGTTTTATCTGCTTCATCCCTTTTATCTTTTTTCTTACCTTTGCCTGAAATAAAACAAAGCAGAAAATATGATGTCTGAATATATGGAACATCCGGAAAATTCTCCGGAGTACGAAGGTTTGAAAGTCAATAAAGGAATTCCGCAGCCGGAACCAATGAATCCTAATATTGCCGCTCGTCTAAAGAATATCAGAAGAAAAGAGCTCACTGTCGATGATTATGTCGAAGGGATATTGAGGGGGAATATCAATATCTTGAGTCAGGCCATTACCTTGGTGGAAAGTGCAAAGCCAGAGCATCAGGTGATTGCTCAGGAGGTAATCAACCGTTGTCTGCCCTCTTCGGGACGTTCGGTGCGGATCGGGATCACCGGCGTACCGGGGGCTGGGAAGAGCACTTTTATTGAAAGTTTCGGAAAATACCTGACAGGGCAGGGGCATAAGATTGCTGTATTGGCCATTGATCCCAGTAGTGAGCGTTCTAAAGGCAGTATTCTGGGGGATAAAACCCGTATGGAAGAGTTGTCCTGCGATCCGCATGCTTACATCCGGCCTTCTCCTTCGGCCGGCTCCTTGGGTGGGGTGGCCCGGAAAACCCGTGAGGCCATGATTCTTTGCGAGACAGCCGGTTTTGATATTATCCTGATCGAAACGGTGGGGGTAGGACAAAGCGAGACAGCTGTGCATTCGATGGTGGATTTCTTTTTACTGGTACAGATTGCCGGAGCGGGTGACGAATTACAGGGCATTAAACGCGGGATTATGGAGATGGCCGATAGTATCATTATCAATAAGGCCGATGGCAACAATATTCAACGTGCTCAGCTTGCCAAAGCCCAGTTGCAGACCGCCCTCCACTTTTTTCCGCCTCACGAATCCGGCGTTATGCCTAAAGTGATGACTTGCTCGGCATACGAACGTACCGGCATAGATGAAATTTGGGAAAATATTTTGCATTATTGCAGCGAAACCCAGCAAAACGGCTATTTTGACAGATGTCGTTCGGAGCAATCTAAATATTGGATGTATGAAACGATTAATGAACAATTACGGAATCGCTTCTACCAAAATCAGAAAGAAAATTTGAAAGTAGCCGAAGAACAGGTAATGAAAAATCAGGTAAGTTCTTTTGCCGCTGCCTTCGATTTGCTCGATAAATATTTTGCCAATGACAATAAATAGGAAGAAGGACCCGGTAGCACAATCATTGGCTACCGGGAACTATTCCGTTAAATTACTTTTTTTCGGGGAGTAGTCGCAATAAAATCTTTTAAATAAAAGGGCTCAAAATAAGCGACATCTACAAATTTCTTTTCTTGCCATAATTGTTCCGATAAGCTCGCTATATGCCGTGCCGAAATCTCTGTTTTTTCGATATAATGCGCGTTGACAGCCGGAAGTACTTCTTTTACTTTATCACTTCCGTTTCCGAAAAAATACATCCGGTGGGTTGCCAGCAAATCCTCAAATGAATGACTGTCGATAATGATGGCCTGGGTGTCGTTCACCGTATGGTTGTAGCGGTCGAAGACGGCAGTATACACTTCCATCCGGCGGGCATCGATCATGGGACAATAGAGGGCTTCTTCCTGTATGCGGGAAGATACAGACAAAGCTAAAGCCTGTAGAGTAGGTACGGCGATCAGGGGTTTCCCTGTTCCGTAACATAGTCCTTTGGCCAGGGATACTCCGATCCGAAGCCCTGTATAAGAACCCGGGCCCATGCTGACGGCAATAGCATCTAACTGATGGACGTCCATCCTGTTTTCACGGAGGATTTCGTCGGTATAACTGCCGAGGAGGACGGAGTGGTTTAAACCTTCGTTATTTTCTTTGCAGGCAATGACTTCTCCGTCTTTTGCTAAAGCGACCGAGCAGACGGAAGTCGACGTTTCTATATTCAAAATCAGACCCATATCTTGATTTATTTACGTATAATTTGGATTTCTCCCCCCATACCCAGCTTGATGATACTGGACGGCGAAGCGGGTTTATGATCGTTGCGGCGGTAATCGACGATATAATCGACAGCATTGCAAATTTCTTCGCTGATTTCGTTAAAAAAACGAGGAGAAGGTTTGCCACTGATATTGGCGGAGGTGGATACGAGTGGCGTGTTGAATCGGGAAATCAGTGATTTTGTAAATTCTTCCCCGGTGATACGAATACCGATTGTACCGTCTTCAGCAATCAGATTGGAGGCGAGTTTTTTGGCTCCCGGATAGATGATGGTGAGCGGTTTGTCGGCCACTTCGATCAAATCCAGTGCAATATCAGGAACATCGGCATACGAAGCGATTTTTCCGGCATCATCCAACAACACCAGCATAGATTTATTATCCGCTCTTTTTTTAATTTCGTAAATGCGCTTCACTGCTTCCGCATTGGTAGCGTCACAGCCGAGTCCCCAGATGGTGTCGGTGGGATATAAAATGATTCCTCCCTTGCTTAGCACTTCCCGGGTTTTCTGGATTTCCTCTTTTAGTTTTTCGTTCATTATGGTGATAGTTTTCAGCAAGCGAAAATACAAAGTTTTTCTTTTGTTTTTCGGGTGTGGGGGATTATTTTTCCTTATACTAAGCTCCTGTCATTTCCGTCCCAATACCGACATAATACTAATCCAATAACACGGTGTTGACCTATTGGGTTTCTATTGGGTTACTATTAGGTAGGAGATGGTAGGAGCTTTCCCCCTGGTTTATGGGAACATATTTTTCAGCTCATCTTTCCGACAATTTCTTTTTTAGGCGGAAAAGGAGTCATTATTTTGATGTGTTGGTCTTAAGTTTGAGCGTGGAATAGTTGGTGGGTATCCGGGGGAAATATATATTTACACCGTTTTTCTTAAAAAGTTGTTCGGTGGAAGATGTGGCATTGGATATGGAACGTTTCAGGCAAGGGGATAGCTTGATTTTCAAGATCGTTTTTGATGGTCTGTATCATTCGTTATGCCTTTTCACCAACCGGTTTTTAAATAACCTGGATGTTTCGGAAGATATTGTGCAGGAAGCCTTTTGTGCACTTTGGAATCATCGTGAGGAAATGGAATCGGTCATACATATCAAATCTTTTCTTTATTCTGTTACCCGTAATATTGTCCTTAATTATATAAAACGTCAGAAAATCAGGTTTCGTTACGAGCAGAGTTTACACGATTTAGAAGACAAAACTTTATTCGAATATTTCATTATAGAAGAAGAGGTAGAGCGGATTCTGCTCAAAACTCAGGAAAATCTTCCGCCCAAATGTAAACGAATTTTTATACTTGCCATACAAGGAAAAAGCAATGAAGAGATTGCTAAGACATTGAATATTTCTGTCAATACCGTAAAAACACAGAAGAAAATAGCTTACAGAATTCTCAAAGACTATATTTACGAAATCAGCTGTCTATTCTTTTTGCTTCAGAAGTAAATATTTTTGGTGTTTATATACATCTTTACCCAAATCCTGATTTTTTTGTTTTCCGCTACACCACAATGGTTTTCAGAACTGGTTCTCGTCACCGTTTTTATAATTCCTACCGTTCACCAATCGGCGAAATTCGCTCTGCTCAGACATTCAGTGTGAAGATGTAAATACTGTATTTTTAAAATAATTTTTTTATTTTTTCACCCGCCCTATCCGCTTAATTGTATTACAATAAAAAGCGGAAAAGATGAAATATTCGAAATATCCATTTTACATCTCACAATTGATCATAAAGAGCCTGAAAGGGCAATTGACGAAGTCTGAACAAAAGGAGTTTGAGAATTGGTTAAAAATAGAGGCTAATCGTGAATTATATCTTTCATTGTCTCGAAGAAACTTAGATGACAAAAAAATTCTGAGTGGACAGTTACATCCGGAGCAGAGTTGGAAACGATTGGAAAAAAGATTGCATTTGAGAAAAAAATCTTATTTCTGGAACATAACTCGTTATGCTGCTGCCATTTTATTATTAGGTACGATCAGCACTGCCGTTTACCTGTATTGGAAACAGGCTTTCTCTGTTTCCCTCCCCATTGTCCGGCAGGAAGAACCGCTTCCGGGTTCATCCAAGGCCTTTTTGATTTTTGCGTCTGGAGAGAAGATAAATCTGGAAAACGAACAATATTTCTCTCCACAACAAGATTCTACTGTTAGATTAGATAACAAAGAAAATACCTTAACAATCGAATCCAGACAACCGTTTTCGGATGTAACGGAAGAGTATCAGACACTGGTTGTGCCAAGGGGAGGAAAATACAAGCTCGTTCTTGAAGACGGAAGTTGTGTCTATCTGAATTCCAATACAAAATTGCATTTTCCATTGATTTTTGCAGGAGAAAGGCGGGTTGTTCATTTAGAAGGAGAAGCCTATTTTGAAGTAGCTTCGGATTCTCTGAAACCTTTTATCGTAATGGCCCAGGGAATGGAAGTCCGGGTATTAGGCACTAAATTCAATATCAAAGCTTATACCGATGATCGGGCTATATTCACAACTCTTGTTTCCGGTTCTGTACAAATAAAAGATAGTGAATCGGCGCATACTGCGCTATTGCGTCCCGATGAACAATGTATTTATACTGCCCATGACGGCCGGATGCGGATTCATACGGTCGATCCGCAAGTTTCTTTAGGATGGGTACACGGGCGTTTTGTTTTTGAAAACGAGACATTGGAAGAAATATTAAAACAACTCGGACGTTGGTATGATGTAAAAATATTCTTCCGGGATCCTCAAGTTGCTGGCTATCGCTTTACCGGAAATGTGGGGCGTTTCGATCAGATCTCGATCCTGCTCCGCATGATAGAAAAAGCCTACGATATATCCTTTACTATCAGCGATGGCACTGTGATAGTCTCTAAAAAATAGTGTGCGAATTAATACTAAACATTTTGAATTATGAAAAAAATCCGATTAACCATGAAGCTATTGTTATTCTTTAGCTTGGCCTTGGTGTTGAACACTTCGGCTATCCCGAGTAAGGCACAGCAGACGAGAGTGTCGCTGAACCTGAAGGACAAACAGTTGACCGAAGTATTGAAGCTGATACAACAGCAAAGTGGTTTCAACATTCTTTACAGTAATGAGCTGGTGAAAAACACTCGTATGGTAAGTCTTCGTATCGATAGTGACGATATTCACGAAGTTATGCGGGCCTGCTTGCAGGGGAATGCACTGGACTATGAAATTCAAAACGGTACCATCATTATCAAGGCACTTGCAGCAGCTCCTCAAGTGCCGCAAACGGCGAAAGTACGGGGGCACGTTATCGATGCCAAAACCGGACAACCTATGCCGGGGGTTACTGTTGTTGCCATGGACGGAGGCGGTGCCGTAACGGGTACTGCTACCGATGCCGATGGGGTGTTCACTGTGAATTTGCCGAAAGGTATTCGGGAGCTGACCTTCACTTTCGTCGGATACAAGTCCGTCACGCTTCCCGTCCAGACCGATAAAGAGATGACTGTACGCTTGGAAGAGGAAGTGGCTCAGATGGATGAAGTCGTGGTGAACGGCTATTTCACCAAATCCAAAAACAGTTATACCGGTGCAGTAAAAACCATCACCAACGACCAGTTGAAATCGGTTTCAAACACCAATATCATTGCGGCTATCAGCGCTCTGACTCCGGGATTGAACTTAGTGGAGCGCAGTGATCTCGGCTCTAATCCCAATCGCGTGCCCGAACTGTTATTACGTGGTATGAGCTCATTCTCTTCCGGCACGCGTGTTGTGAATCAACCCACCATTATGCTGGATGGGGTGGAAATCAGTATGGAAGAATTATATGACCTCGACATGAACGAAATCGAGAACATCACCGTGCTTAAAGATGCCTCCGCTACTGCTTTATACGGAAGCCGCGCCGCCAATGGCGTCATCGTCATTGAGCGTAAAAAACTGGCAGAGGGAAATATCCGGGTCAATTATAACCTCACCGGTAACGTCCAATTCCCTTACCTGAAAGATTACGATCTCTTGAATGCCCGGGAAAAACTGGAATACGAAAAACTTTCCGGACTTTATACTCCGGAACAGAATCAGTGGGGCTCAGTGGATATGGATAAAGAACAATACCGTCTCGATCAGCTATACAATGAACGATACAAAGAAGTGGCGCGTGGCGTAGACAGCGATTGGCTTTCACAACCTGCCCGCACGGCATTCTCACACGATCATTCATTACGAATTTATGGAGGAGCGTCCAACATCCGTTATGAACTGTCCGGACGTTTCAACAATACGCAAGGGGTCATGAAAGACGACTATCGCCGTCGGTATGCTCTCGGGTTCAAATTGGAATACCACTTGCCCAACCAACTGACCTTCTCCAATCGTACCAACTATAACGAAACAGACACGAAAGATACGCCCTATGGCAGCTTCCGTAACTGGATCGACCAGAATCCTTATGACCGGATATACGATGAATACGGCAATCCTAACAAGGACCTCTCATGGGACAACTGGAATCCGATGATAGACGCCAAATTGGGTAATTTCACCTTGAACAGCAACAAGAGCATCACCAATACGACAGACATACGCTGGGACATTAATGATTTGTTCCGTATCACCGGTAACTTCAATATTGCTGTTTCTGAAGGCAACGGAGAAAAATACATATCGCCCGATTCCAAAGCATTCAAAGATGAAACCGATATCACCAAGAAAGGACGTTTGGAAATCAGCAACAGCCGCTCGGTAGACTGGGCAGGGAATATCAACGGCGCTTTCAATAAAGTGACGGAAAACAACAGTTTGATCAGTATGATTGTCGGGGCTGAAATCCGTAAGAATAGAAGCGAAAATTCCACCCTGAAAGCTGCCGGATTCTATGACGACGCTTTGAACTTCATTGTGCATGCCACCGGTTATCCGACAGACAGCAATAACAAACCTTCCGGTAATCAGGACCTTAGTACGGAAGTCGGCTTTTTGGCCAACGCTAACTATATGTACAACAATCGCTACTATGCCGATTTTGTATACCGTCTTTCCGGTTCCTCCAAATTCGGAAGCAACCAGCGGTATGGGCAATTTTGGTCTGGGGGCCTCGGTTGGAACTTGCACAATGAAAATTTCCTGAAATTCGAGCACCTGAATTTGTTAAAAATACGTGGTAGTGTAGGTTATACAGGTAAAGTCAATTTCGAGCCTTTCCAGTCTATCACCATGTATAAATACGAAAACACCTTGGAATATTTGCATGGCATCGGTACCATTCCGCAAACCATCGGCAACGACGATTTGAAATGGGAACGGGAATTTTCCTACAACATTGGTGCAGATATCAGCCTTTTCGATCGCAGGTTAAACGCTACCCTCGATTTTTATCTCAAAAGGACGAAAGACCTTGTACTGGATGCCAGTATCGCTCCGTCTACCGGGGTGGTCAGTGGTAAACAAAACATCGGAGAAATGGAAAACAAAGGATTCGAATTCTCGATTGACGGGTTTATCATCCAGCGGAACGATTTGTGGTGGCAACTGGGAGTAAATGGCTCCACCAATAAAAACCGTATCCTGAAAATCAGTAACGCTTTAAAACGCAAAAACGAACAGAATAACGACACGGAACCAACCCGGCAAAACCCCGCCCCCTTGGCGCAGTATGAAGAAGGTGAATCGACTTCTGCGTTGAAAGTCGTGCGGTCGGCAGGAATCGATCCTGCAACCGGACGCGAAGTGTTCATCAAATTAGACGGTACTCGAACCTTTATCTACTCGGCAGACGACAAAGTGGTTGTCGGTGATACCGACCCCCGTTTCCACGGTAGTGTTTACACCAATGTTTTCTATAAAGGTTTCAGCCTTTACATCATGGGGTCTTTCAGATGCGGCGGTTATCTTTATAACGTGACGCGGGCAAGCCGTGTGGAAGGAACTACGGGTAGGAACAACGTAGACCGTCGTGCATTTGATAGCCGATGGAAAGAAGTCGGCGATATCGCCCTGTATCGCAATATTACCGACCACAGCGTTCCGCAGCAGACCGACCGTTTTGTAGAAAAAGAGACTGTGCTTACCATCACTTCCGTCAACCTGGGATATGAATTTCCGCAACGTATCTGTCAAAAAATGCAGCTCCGGAATCTGCGTTAAGGTATTAACCTGTCGGATATTCTGCGCTTTTCGAATGTGAAGGTCGAACGGGGACTTGATTACCTCTACGGTAATGGATTCGAATTTACCTTAAGTACTACTTTCTAATTTAAGAATTATGAAACTCAATATAAAAAATACGATTTACGGGTTTTGCCTTTTGTTGTTGGCTACCTCGTGCGACAATTTTCTCGATGTACACCCCAAAGGAGAGGTAGTCGGTAAAGACCTCCTCACCGAACGTAAAGGATTCGAAAATGCTCTTTATGGAGTTTACGCCTCCATGCGTAACGACAAAGCTTATGGCGCTTACATGACTTATTACATTATGGATGTTCTGGCACAATATTTCAATTGCCGGGGCAACAGTGACATTATGGACCTGTCTACCTTTAAATACAAGGAAAATCCGGAAGTTACCAAAGTATTTTTCGATATTTGGAGCACCATGTACCAGAATATCTCGTATGTCAACAACATCCTGATTAATTTGGAAAAACAATCTCCCAAAACCCTTGAATTCTACGACGTCTACAAAGGGGAAGCCCTGGGACTTCGTGCCTATATGCACTTCGATCTCCTGCGCCTCTATGCAGATCAGGCAACCGATGCCTCTACCCGTGGTATCGTTTATAACACTGCTTTCTCACTCAAGCCATCGGATATGCTACCCAAAACAAAAGTGTATGAGCGCATTATTGCAGACCTGCGCGAGGCTGAAAAGTTATTAGATAACGAAAAACTTTATGAGGCGGCTTCCCCGGAAGACGGTTTCTTCCAGGACCAACCCATTCATTTCAACCTTCAGGCAGTGCGCGCCACGCTTGCACGCGTGTACCTTACTCAGGAGAATACCGACAGTGCTTTCTACTATGCTGATAAAGTCATCCGTGAAGGCGGTTTTGAATTAGTGGAAAAAACCGAAATCGCAGGGGATGTTATCGGTGCCCTTTCGCAAAAAGAAACCATTTTCGGATTGTATGCCAAAGAGAGTTTTTATACCCGCACAAAAGAAGATTTGTATGACGCTGTTACTTTCAAAAGTCTCGATCCGTGGAGCGGCATTGCCACTATGTATCAGCAGGGGGGCGGAGGAAACGATTACCGTTGGGCGGCCTGGTTCCAGACTATCAGTAATAACCTCCGGTTTGTCAAACTGACAGACCCTTATCAATTGAGTACCGGCAATAATCGTCCGGCTGGACAGATTCCGGGAGTTAACCTGATCCGGTTGCCGGAGATGTATTACATTGCTGCCGAATGTCTCCTGCGCAAAAATGATCCGAAAGCCGCCGATTATTTTAATGCCGTATTGGAAAGCCGTGGGCTTGTGGCATTGGATGACCGCATACCCGCCGAACCGCTGACCATAGAAAAAATCACACAAGAACGCTACAAGGAATTTGTCGGTGAAGGACAGACTTTTTTCAATATGAAGCGTCTTAACCTCGACATTCAGGCTATTACGGGCGAGACTCTCCCGGCAGCCAATAGTATCTATACGGTACCTGTCCCCGAGGAGGAATTCAACTATCGAAACGAAGTCTATGATATTAAACAATAAAACAGAAAACCATGAAATACACGATATTATTTCTATTCATCGGCTTGTGTATAGCCTCTTGCCATGAAACAGATTATCCGACTTTCGACGACTCGGTTATCGACATCTATTTTACCCAGGACTCAGTCAGTTACTCTTTCGGTGTAACTCCGTTAAGTACCACAGAGTATGTGGTAGAGCTTCCGGTACGCATTATTGGGGCATCTGTGAAAGAGGTGGCCCGTAACTTTAAAATCGAGGTAGTGGATAAACGCACCAACGCTGAATCGCCTTTGCATTATACAGTGCCGGAACAACTCACTCTGGAGAAAGATTCTGTTAATGCCGTAGTACCTGTTACCCTCAAACGCTCTGCCCTCGGAGACACCGAATGGACAGTGGCGTTCCGCTTGTTGCCGAATGATTATTTCAATCCTACGGCACAAACCGAGAAAGAAATTAGTTGCGAAGCCATCATTACTTTCAATAACGTTGTCAGCAAACCAAATTGGACAAAATTTGATGGAAGTTTTGGATGGTCAGAAAGTAAAATGGGGCCCTGGAATCCTGTGGTGTATGTAACCTTCATGGACTTTTTCCATCAACTGGAAGAAAAAGTGCCGGCAACCTATAAGGCTTTGGTGGAAAGATACGGAGAAAACCTGGATCAAAAGTACAATACAGGTTGGAGCGTACAAGATTTTGGAGGTTGGGACTGGGATTTCGACTATACCCTCCAGGTGTATATCCTTAAACCCATGTACGACCACTTCCAAGCCCATCCGGAATTGGGAGTGACCGATTTCCCGAAACCCAATGTATAAACAACTGAAAAGAAGAACACCATGAAAACATTAAAATACCTATTTGTTATCCTGTACCTTCCGCTTTTAACCGGTTGCTTCAAGGATGAGACCACCGTGGATACGGTACGTATTTCGGAAATCAGCATCGACACGTTGAAGATGCAGAAAGTTTATAACATCGACCAAAACGAAGAGTTACTTATTCCTACCGAAGGATTAGTCAGCCAGACCGAACGCTCGTTGCCCCTTACTTACGAGTGGCAGGTGAATTACAAATTTTATTCCGACTCCTCCGCGCTCCGCTTTGCGAGCAATGAACTGGGTTCTTTCCCCGTACGGCTGAAAATCAGCAACGAGCATGGGAGCAGTTTTTATGAATTTACCCTTAACATCAATTCCGCCTACGAAAAAGGTATCGCCATCCTGAGTTCCAATTCGGAGGGCGAACCCCTGCTGTCCATTATGCGGGAATTGAGCGACAGGGAAATCGCCGAAGGGAAAAAGCGTTCCTTCAACAGCAATTGCTTGGCAGTTACTAATCCAGGCTTCGAATTTCCCCGGAATCCCACCGATATCGGACAACGGGAGAAACAACTTTATATCAGTTTTAAAAATCAACCTTCCGTATATGCTTTAAATAGTTCCATGTTAAACGTGGAAAGCATCATTGTCAACAACTATCCGGATTTCATTCCGGAACGGATGCTAATTACAGATAATTCCGGAAGAACCGCTCCTGTCATAGCAGCAAACCAAGCCATGTATAAAATGGTAACATTTGAAGGACTCGTTGTGAATTACGGAACGCAACTGGCATCCACTTACGACAAAAATGCGGTTTTATACAAAACAGGACCTTGGCAGAATTACTATATTTTTTGGGACACTCAAAAAGAAGCTATCGTATATTTCGATGAATACAATGAAAAAAACTCCCTTCAAGAAAAATTAGATTTCACCGGTCATGTTCCTGTAGCAGCCTATGAACGAGACGAGAACTACTTTACCATGCTTACCCTCAAAGATGGCGTGTTCATGAAAACCTCTATTGCATATACCTGGACAATATGGAATGCCGACTACACCGAATCCAGTTTCGGACTCTCCGACAATCAAGTGGTCATTAACGGCACTCCGGAACTCACTTCGGAAAGTCCTTATGTTTCCAACACGACATACCAATGTCTGTTTTACGCTTCCGGCAATAAAATTTATCGTTGGTATTACAATACTGCCACTTCGTTCCCGACCGAACCCTGGTGCACGTTGGATGACTTGGAAGGGGCTGAAATTACCAGTCTTGCCGTCAGTCCGGATAACCAGCAGCTTTATGTTGGCGTCTATCAACCTCAGGCAAGTGGTTTGAACGGTTCGTTTTACCTGTTGAACTGCAACACCGGTAAAAACGAAGGAGATTCTCCCTATTTGAATGTGGCATACAAACCCTTGAGAGTAGTTTATAAACCCCGGTAATTATTTTCTTATTACGAATTGGAGAATGCGCCTTGAGAGGAAAAGTCTTTCGGCGTGTTCTTCTCTTTTTGAAACAATATCCATGAAAAAGACATTCATTTATCTCTTCATCCTGCTTTGTTTTGCTTGTCGGAGCAAACAAGATTATACTCTTTGCGGCATTCTCCATGTTGACTCCAATACTGTTGTCGATATGCTCGGTATTCAGACAGAAGACACACTACTATATGTTAAGGCGGATAGTGCCGGGTATTTTTCCACAACTATTCCTTTCCAGGAGGTAGCTTTTTGTAACCTCTTCGGCATAACTGTCACCGGAGAAGAACGCTGGCAATTCACCACTCCTATTGCTTTGCATCCGGGTAAACTTGTTCATCTGGATTTTTGTTTTGCCGACAATCAGGCTGTCATCATTGCTTCTGACCCTGAAAATCGGGCATTGCAGGCATTTCGGCA
>JAETOX010000040.1 GCA_021771575.1 Bacteroides sp.
AGTTTCGCCTGATAATATAAGGATAACAATCCAAATATAACAAGCAAGATGCGATAAGGAAAACAAAGTACTTTAATGCAGAGATAACTCAAAAATTTTCTTTTTACTGCGAATTTATCTGTATTTATTACGATTGATAATAATCTGTTGAGTATTTTTATGCTAGCTCAGGATATTGTTTTATCTAATACTGATTTCTAATGATTGGTAATTTGGGGTATGAATTTTAAATCCCTATCCCTTTTTTTATATCGGGGATAGGGAACTTGATATGCGGTTTAACAGCCTGTTTCACTTAAACTAATCTGATATAGAAAAATACTTAACGTATTTGATATAATTTCTTATTTCTTACGCATGAAAATCTGAATCGGTACTCCGGTGAAATTCCAGTTTTCGCGGATTTTGTTTTCCAGATATCGTTTATAAGGTTCCTTGACATATTGCGGAAGATTACAATAAAAGGCGAAAGAAGGTGCATGTGTCGGTAACTGGGTGACATACTTGATTTTAACGTATTTCCCTTTGACACTGGGGGGCGGATAATTTTCGATAGCTTCCAGCATCACGCGGTTAAGCTCCGACGTTTTCAGCTTTTGCTGGCGATTTTCGTATACCCGGAGTGCGGCTTCCAGCGTTTTCAGCAAACGTTGCTTGGTAAGTGCCGAAGCAAAAATGATATCCACATCCTTGAAAGGTGCGATTTTATTCTGTAACTCTTTTTCGTATTCCAATAAAGTCTTTCCATCCTTTTCAATCAGGTCCCATTTATTGACCATCAGAACCACTCCTTTGCGGTTTCTTTCGATCAGATGAAAAATATTCAGGTCCTGAGCTTCCATGCCACGGGTGGCGTCAATCAGCAACAAGCAGACATCCGATTCTTCAATGGCCCGGATCGAGCGCATGACCGAATAAAACTCTACATCTTCATTTACTTTAGCCTTTTTGCGGACTCCCGCCGTGTCAACCAATAAGAAATCGTATCCGAATTGAGTGTAGCGGGTGTTGAGCGTGTCCCGGGTCGTTCCGGCAATGTCGGTGACGATATTTCGGTCTTGGCCTAATAGAGCATTGATTGTAGAAGATTTCCCTACATTGGGACGGCCTACGATGGTAATTCGTGGCAGATGTTCTGTATCTTCCAGTACATCCTCTTTAAAGTGAGAAACGATTTTATCCAGCAAATCACCGGTCCCTGAGCCACTAACCGAAGAAATACAATATAATTCTCCTTTTATTCCCAGACGATAGAATTCCTGGGCTTCGTATATTCTTTCATGATTGTCTACTTTGTTGGCCACCAGATACACCGGTTTGTTGATGTTACGCAATAGACGGGCGAAATTCTGATCCAGATCGGTTAATCCGATTTCGGCATCTACCATAAAAAGGATAACATCGGCCTCGTCCAATGCCAATAAAACCTGCTTATTGATTTCTTCTTCGAAAATGTCGTCGCTATTGGAGACATATCCTCCCGTGTCGATAACAGAAAATTCTTTCCCATTCCAGTTGGATTTGCCGTAATTCCGGTCGCGTGTTACCCCGCTTTCCTCGTTTACGATGGCTTTTCGTGTTCCGATCAATCGGTTGAAAAGTGTCGATTTTCCTACATTGGGTCTTCCTACTATTGCTACGATATTACTCATAATTATTTATTTGCGTATCCGAAATTTTTCAGTTCATTGTCCTTGTTGCGCCAGTCTTTCAGCACTTTTACATATAAATTGAGAAATACTTTTTTCCCGAAAAAAGCTTCGATGTCAAGTCGTGCTTCTGTGCCTACTTTCTTTAGGGCTTCTCCTTGCTTACCGATCAGAATACCTTTTTGAGAAGGGCGTTCTACATAAATCACGGCCATGATATTGATCCGTTTGGTATCTTCCTTGAATTCCTCTACCTCAACTTCTACCGAATAAGGAATTTCTTTATCGTAATATTGCAGGATTTTTTCCCGGATAATCTCATTGACGAAAAAACGGGCCGGTAAATCCGTCAATTCGTCTTTGGGAAAATAAGGCTCTCCTTCCGGTAATAATTCGATAATCCGTTTATAGAGATTGTCTACGTTAAAATTTTCTGTTGCGGAAATCGGAAAAATTTCGGCCCGGGGGATCAGGGATTTCCATTTGTCGAACAGGGCTTCCAGTTTATCTTGGGTGGTCAGATCGATTTTATTCAGCACCAAAAGCACCGGAATTTCGGATTTATTTACTTTTTCAATAAAATCCAGGTTTTTTTCGATATTTTCTACTACGTCGGTGACATAGAGCAAGATATCTGCATCGATCAGGGCGGATTTTGAAAATTCCAGCATATACTCCTGCATCTTATAGCTGGGTTTTACAACCCCGGGAGTATCGGAAAACACGATCTGATATTCCTCAGTATTTACAATGCCTTTAATGCGGTGACGGGTAGTCTGGGATTTAGATGTGATAATCGAAATCTTTTCCCCTACTAACCGATTCATTAATGTGGATTTCCCTACATTCGGATTTCCGATGATATTGACAAAACCTGCTTTGTGTCCCATAATAACTTATTCCTGTTATATCCGGAAGTTGTCTTTCCGGCTGACAAAGATAGTGTTTTTAAACGGAATTTTTATACATTTGTCCGACACTGATAAAAATTAGAGCGAATATGATTATCGATGCATTGGAAAATTTCGGGGCAGTAAGCGGTCTTCCCTGTTCTTTTGAAAAGGTTTTGGATTTTATTGAATCTCATGACCTTGCCGCTTTACCGGCAGGGAAAGTAATACTCGACGGCGATCTGCTTTGGCTGAATGTCGATGAGGTAAAAGGTAGGAGTGAGGTCGATGCCTGCCTGGAAACACACGATCGGTATATCGATATCCAAATTCCTTTGACTACGACGGAAACTTTCGGTTGGCAGAGCCGTAAAAAATTGAAACAGCCACAGCTTCATGGGTATCAGGCAGAGAAAGATATTACTTTTTATAATGATCAGCCCGCCTTATACTTTGGTTTGGCACCTGGGAATTTTGTTATTTTTTTTCCCGAAGATGCACACGCTCCTTGTATTGGGGAGACAGTGATGAAGAAGATTGTAATAAAAATGAAAAGATAAAAGGTAAGGCATAATTTTTGTTATCAGGAATTGTATAATTTAAAATAAAGTAAAATGAAGAAAATATTTATGTTGGCAGTTGTACTGTTTGGCGTATTCAGTGCAAAAGCACAGTCGGAAATGACTTTAGGGGTAAAGGGTGGTCTGAATGTTACCAATATTTCGAATTCTGATTTAAAAAACAAGATGAGTTTCCATTTGGGAGCATTTGCTGAATTTAGGTTGAACGATTATTTTGCTATTCAACCTGAATTGCTCTACTCCCGTCAGGGTGCCCGGGATAAATACGAGGGATATAAAGTTCAATATCGGGTAAATTATTTAAATATTCCGATATTAGCCAAATTTTATGTATTGGATGCATTGAGTGTCGATCTGGGGCCGGAACTTGCTTTTGCTTTAAATGCTAAAACAAGATATAAAGATGGAGGTAAGACGATTAAAAATAAAATTAAAGATGTGAATACAGTTGCTGTCAATTTTGCGCTGGGGTTATCTTATAACTGGGAGAATTTTGTTTTTTCTACCCGTTATAATATCGGTTTGAGCAATGTGATAGATAAAAATAAATGGGATGGAAATAACAAAAACCACGTATTTCAACTCTCAGTCGGTTATCGGTTCGGGCAATTGTTTTAAAAAAAATACGGAAATCTGAAAGATATCCGCAACGATTCGGAAAGTGTCTGAAAAGTGATGTTTCGCTGTGTTCAACATAACAGGCAACGAAAAACAACTTTTCAGACATTTACTTTTTTAACTGCTCGAATTACCGGTTCTTTTGATCTTTCAACAAGTCACGGATTTCCGTCAACAATACTTCTTCTTTAGTTGGAGCTGGAGTGGGTGCTGGTTGAGCAGCTTTCTTCCTTTCCAGACTGTTAATCAACTTGACCAACAGGAAAATGGCGAAAGCGATAATCAAAAAATCGAGTGTCGTCCCGATAAAATTACCGTAGTTAATACTCACGGCTTCGGTCACTTTTCCGGTAACAGGGTCCGTGTGGGCATTTTTGAGAATTATTTTCAAATTTTGAAAACGTACCCCTCCGATTAGCAGACCGAGTGGGGGCATCAGCAGATCGTTTACTAGTGAAGATACAATTTTTCCAAATGCTCCTCCGACAATAATACCTACGGCCATGTCGACCATATTCCCTCGCATTGCGAAAGTCTTAAACTCTTTAAAAAATCCCATACCTATTTGTTTTATTTTTCATTTTTTATCTATCATTTTTCAATAGTCATTTCTTAATTCTCCATCATCTTCACCCGTTGCCCTTCCTGGAGCGAGGAACCTCCGGCAATGACAATCAGATCATCCGGGGCCAGGCCCGATTGAACCAGAATATATCCGTCCAAAAGGGTTGTTTGGATCACTCTTTTGCGAATGGTGGAAGTGGTGGGATCCACTACCCAGACATATTCTTCTCCTTCGTCGGTTTGTAAAGCAGCGGAGGGAATAATAAATTTATCTGCAATCATGATGTCGATCTCCCAAATTACTTTGCAGGAAAAACCTGGGAAGACATTTTGCCGGTAAGGGGCGAATTCCTGATCAGTAATGATCAGGTGAACCGGAATGCCGCTGCCATTCGAGGAGTAGACATATTCTTTTACATCGGACGTAAATAACTTACCTTTCTGACTGTCGAATTCGACATATATTTTTTTGGGGAGTTGCAACAGCTGGACACTGGTTTCCGGTAAGGTGAACCGGACTTCGATACTATCGGGATTGACCAGCCGGGCGATGGGTTGACCGGCGAGTACTTCTTCGAAATTATCAACCAGGCGTTGCTCGATAAATCCGTCGAAAGGGGCGCTCAAGGTGGTATACCCTAATGTCCGTCGGGCAATGTTTAGAGCAGAGGTCGCCCGGACGTAGTTGGTTTCCGCTATTTCCAGATTTTGCCGGGCGACAGCATTCGACTGATATAAACGTTCATTGCGTTCGTATATAGATTTGGCCGCTTCATAATTTGCTTGGGCGGCGTCGTATTGAAGCCGGTAATCGGATGGCTTGATTCGTGCGATTACTTTTCCCTTTTTCACTTGCTGACCTGTCTGCACGTTCAAGTCGGTAAGTGTACCGGGTATTTTGAAAGCGAGTACACTGAATTCCCGGGCCTCTACCACTCCGGTGTACTGCCGGGTGATACTGCCGAGCGCTTCGACTTTTACCACCTTGACCGGCCGGGGAACGGATTGTGTTATTCCCGGTTCCTTTTTATGGCAAGAGGTAAAAAGGAGGCAGCAGAACCATAGAACCAAAATGCAACGAAACATAGTAAAAGTGAATAAAAGTTTTTCACTTTTACGAAAAATGAAGGGGATATGGTTGCGTTTTTAGTATTTAAAGCTGCTTCCTCCTAAAAATTCCCGGATGATAGAGGTGGGAGGGACCTCGCGCGTTGGAACAGAACGGATATAAGAGAAAAATTTCAATAAACGTAATGCCTTCGAATGTTCCGGATGCTGTTGGGTTACATCGCGTAAGAGGGGTTCTGCCTGCGTTTTCAGTGCTCCTAGCTCATAAATCAGTGCTGAATTAAAGATTGCATCTGCTTCTTCCTGATAAGGAACGATGTGTTTCTGCTCGCCCAATAGCACACTTTCCCAGCGTTTCAGGGTATCCAATGCCGAATAATTCCGGTATTTATAGTCTCTTACCATCCGGCGGATCAGACGATTATCCGCCGGATTAATGAGATTGTGGTCGTCGATAGAGATCGCGGTTAAAGCAGAGACAAAGATCTTGAACAAAGAATCTGCCGGCAAAAATTCGGTTAGCCGGGGATTTAACCCATGTATACCTTCCACAATAATCACATTGTGCCGGGAAATTTTTAGTTTTTCACCGTCATAATACCTTTGTCCTGTTTCGAACGAAAATTTAGGAATTTCCACCTCTTCCCCTTGGAGCAGTCTGTTGATATTATCGGTGAAAGTTGGGATATCCAAAGCTTCCAGTGCTTCATAATCGTATTCTCCTTTTTCGTCCAAGGGAGTGAATTCCCGGTTGACAAAATAATTGTCCAAAGAGAGATTTACTGGTTTAATTCCGTTGACCATCAATTGAATACTCAACCGTTTACCGAAAGTTGTCTTGCCCGAGGAAGAAGGACCGGCGATTAGGATCACCTTGACTTTTTTTTGTTTGGCTTTAATTTTATCGGCGATAAGTGATATTTTCTTTTCATGCAGCGCTTCGCTGATTTTGATCACCGGACCTGCAAATTTCTGTTCAATCATTTTATTCAGGTGCCCGATATCGGTTACTTCTAGGATTTTTCCCCAACGTTTATATTCGCTGAATACCTGAAACAGTTTATCTTGTGGAATCTGTGGTAACAATTCGTTTGGCCGGGTCCGGTCGGGTAATTGCAACAACATGCCGTCTTTATAGGAAATCAGGCCGAATGTTTTCAGACAACCGGTTGAAGGCGCTAATGTTCCATAAAAATAATCGGGTAAATTATTGAGATAATATAACGAAGTGTAGAGTTTCCCCCGTGTTTCCATCAATTCCGCTTTATCTTTCAACCCTTTTCCCCTGAAAATCTGTACCGCTTCGTCTGTGGGGATCTCTTCCCGTGTGATGGGATAATCCTGATCGATGATCTCTTGCATTTTAAGCCGTAGTGCTGTAATAATTTCCGGCGTGAGCAAGAAGTCTTTGTTGGCGATACGGCAAAAAATTCCGTTTGAAATAAAATGTTCTGCTCGTAATGTCTTTTTCGGAAACAGTTCGGAAACAGCTTTATATAGAATGAAAATGAGCGAACGGGAATAGATACTGTAACCGTCGAGAGTCGTTACATCGATAAAGTTTACTCGTAGTGGGTTCATCACGACGAACTGCAAGTCTTGCAGTTGATTGTTCACCAGAGCCCCTAGTAAATGATGATGATTTTCGGGAAATACAATTTTTTTGACATCCCGTAAAGTAGTCCCCAGTTCGATTTCGTAATCCTGTTGTGTATTTTCGCAAGTGATATTCACTGTTCTCATGTCCGTAGAATTTAAGGTTAGCTAAGGTAATAACAAAAAATGGATAAACAAATAGTGTGCCTTAAATTGGGATGAAACAGGATGAAATGGGAGGACATTTCTTTATTTATAAAGGTCTTTTTGTTTGGGGATGCGGATTTTGTAGGTGTGACCTTGGGGATTTTTCAAGTCGTTTTTGCGGAGCCAGGGGTTGAAGCGTTTCAGGGTTTTGTAGGTGATTCCTTGTTCCCGGGCGAAATCGGCCCAGTTTTCGACTGCTCCTTTCACTTCGACTGTTTCTGTTTTTTCTACAGGATATATCGTATTTACCTTAAAATTATAGCGCTCCGGATGGTTCATGATTTGTTTCAGTGCCAGAATACGGAAGACGTACCGGCCGGTTTCTTCCCCGAGCAGCAGGTCATAATAATCGCTTTCTTTCTGGATATCCATTTGTTTCAGGATCATATTCCGGCCAGCATTATAGGAAGCGGCGGCTAGTGTCCAGGAACCGAATTTTTCGTAGGCTTTTTTCAAATAGTCGGCGGCAGCTTCCGTCGATTTCTCGATATGATAACGTTCGTCGATTTCATTATTTATCTCCAACCCGTGTTCTTTACCTGTACCTTTTAAAAACTGCCATACTCCGACAGCTCCGGCCGGGGAAACGGCCAACGGATCCAGACGGCTTTCGATAACTGCCAGATATTTAAAATCGTCGGGGATGCCGTTTTTTTTCAGAATCGGTTCGATCACTTCAAACATACGGGGAGCCGTTTGGAGTATCTGAATCGTATGCGAATGAAGATTGGAATTGACAATCAGTTCTTTTCTAAAAGCTTCCTCCACATCCTGCCGGTGCAGGGGGACTTTTTCGCCCGCAAAAGTTATATTTTCGGGCATATATGCTTCGCTATAAACCAATGCCTCACCTGAAGCGACTGTTACAGGCGGTGTGACGATGCCAGAATGACTTTTACAAGCGAAAAACAGGAAAGCAAAAACATTCAGTACTGTAAGAATCAGGCAGATATAGATAATTGTTCGGGTACTTTTCATTGTTGATTTATAAAATTATATTTGTACACTGCAAAGTTAGAAAAAATGGATAAATAATAAATGTATGGCTATGTCTGAATTTGATAAACTCATAGATCGCCGGGGTACCGATTGTGTCAAGTACGATAACTTATACGAAAATTTCGGCCGTAAGGATATACTTCCGATGTGGGTGGCTGATATGGATTTCCAATCTCCCCCGGCAGTACTTGCTGCGGCCCGGCAATGTTGCGACCACGGTATTTTCGGTTATACCTTTCGTTCAGCAGAAGGCAAGGATGCTTTCCGGGCTTGGGTACAGAAACGCTATCAGTGGGAGGTGGATCCTTCCTGGATTTCTTCCAGTCCTGGTATCGTTACGGCATTGTCTTTATCAGTGAGGATATTTACTGCTCCGGGCGATAAAGTGTTAATCCAGACACCAGTGTATCCACCTTTTCATGCTGTTGTGAAAGATAACGGTCGGGAATTGGTATGTAGTCCTCTGAAACGGGGAGCTATGCGATATGAAGTCGATTGGGAAAATTTTGAGCAGGCTTTGCAGGGAGGAGTGAAGATGTTCATCCTTTGTAATTCACATAATCCGGTGGGACGGGTATGGACCCGCGAAGAGTTATTGCGGATGGGACAATTGTGTTGTCGTTATGATGTGATGATTGTGTCGGACGAAATTCATGCCGATTTGGCTCTTTATGGGAACGTCCATACAGTCATGGCTTCTGTGTCGGAAGAGATTGCTGCCCGTACGCTGACGGCAATGGCACCGAGTAAAACGTTCAACATTGCTGGAATGATGAATTCCCTGATCATTGCTTCCAACCCGGAGATACGGGAACGTTACAACCGGGAATTGACCTCTCTGCATCTCGATTTAGGGAACATTTTCGGCCATGTTACTTTGAAAGCGGCTTACCGGGAAGGCGGAGAATGGTTGGGGGAATTACTGCATTATTTGGAAGGGAATATAGATTTTGCTATGGATTATTTTAGTCGGGAGTTGCCGGCTGTCAAAGTATTCAAACCGGAAGGTTCCTTTTTACTTTGGCTGGATTTTAACGACACAGGACTTTCGCATGAGGAATGTGGCGAACGCTTACTGAAAATCGGTAAGATCGGTTTGAACGATGGATTGACATTCGGCGAGGAGGGAAGAGGCTTCCGTCGGATGAACATTGGTTGTCCGCGCAGTGTCCTGGAAGAGGGATTGAAACGGATAAAGGCAGCATTTTAACTGTATCGGAAAGATGATAAAATATCTTAAGAAACGGTAATTATTAATGCCAATAGGGATATAAATAAATCGAGGGTGCCAAATTCTTTTTGGACACCCTCTTTTTTCTTCGATTCCTTACTTTATCGATCTTTCCACATAGCCTTGGGTCGCCTTGTCGTTCATCAGGGACAACAGGTCTGCTTTCTGTGTATCGCTAAGTTGGTCTTTGAGGCCGATGATCGTGTAATAGAGATACATATCGAGGTCATTTGCATTCATTTTCGAAGCCGTTGTTTTGATCGTTTTGTAAAGTTCTTCTGCCCCCGTACCGCTAAGTTTTGCGGCAGCAGCAGCTTGCAACAAACCATATAGGGGATTGTCGGGTAAACCGAGCGATGCGAGTTTTTCATTCGTTTTTTTCAAGGTTTCCGGGTTTGTCGTGCGATCATGTCCGTGGATCACCTGTCCGTAATAAGCGACATATTTCCGCTTGAATACTTCATCCACTCGTTCCCGGCCGGCCACCTTCCGGAAGTGGTCCCGGTGTTCGGTCAGGAACTCGTCCTTTTCCGATCCCACCCGTGCATGGAGATCGAACAGGAACAGGCATTCCGCACATATTTTGTCTTCAGTGCTCGTCGATTTATAAAATTCCTCCATCAATTCATGGATATTGTCTG
This sequence comes from Bacteroides sp., assembly GCA_021771575.1. GTDB lineage: Bacteria > Bacteroidota > Bacteroidia > Bacteroidales > Marinifilaceae > Odoribacter. The sequence goes on from JAETOX010000040.1 coordinate 10,045, forward strand.
CTGTATAGGTATTTTGCAAGGCTTCGAGGTATGAGGCAACCAATTTAGGTGTGCGCTCTCCTGCCTCATAGCGTTTTTTCAGAGCACCGAAGGCTTTGTCCGGCTGGAAAGCTTCTTCCATCTTATCGATAAAACTCACATTCAATACTCCTCCGGCAAACATGTGCACCAGTTCTCCTTTTCCATCGAGAATCACGAATGTCGGATAAGCTTTGACTCCGAATTTTTCAGCGCTTTTTTCCCCGTTCCCGCCTTTACCGGCATTCTGTTTAATACTGATATATTTCGGATTGAAGTAGTCGCCCATTTCCTTCATCGGAAAGATCTGGGTTGCCATCAACTTGCATGGTCCGCACCAGTCGGTATAAAAATCGATAAATACGTATTTGTTCTCTTTTTCAGCTTGTTCGACAGCTTGTTCTACGGTCAGGTCCTGGAAACAGATGCCCTGTCCACAGACCGTCAATGTCAGTAGGAGTAAGGCAAATACAAAAATGTTTTTTTTCATGATTTTAATTTTATAGTTGTGATTTTAATGTTTGTCAATGTGTCATTCGGAGATTCGGATCCCGGTAGATCAGGTGGCCGGGAAGTCCTTGGCCTGAATAGGTGGATACCGGCGTTTGAATCATATCGGGCGTACTTCCTTCAGGTTGGTAGGTATATACTTTCCACTTTTCACCGGCACGAGCCAGGACCAAAAAGAGATTGATCGGTGAACCCGGTAGTGGAAAATATACATGCTTGAGCTGTACAATCTGTTCTCCCTCGGGAAGAGTCACGACAGATGTCCTTTCTGTTTGATTGTTCGGATTGTAATAATGCACCAGATGATCACCGGTCGAGTAATAAATGACGGCTCCGCCATTACCTCCCTGGGCAGTGAATATTTTACCGTTGTGGATACCGAAGCCGGAAGGAATCGCATAATGATGGATGAAATAATGCCCCACCATACTCATGTAGGTCGTATATTGCTCCACTAACATCCAGCTATCATCGGTCCTGTCCTTGATGATCGAATAAGTATAGAAAGGAGCACTGGAGTAAGGTTGTGGGCCCATCCATACCAGATCGTAGCCTGTAACATTGGGCAAGCCGGCAGCATAGGTATTGGTGATCACCGTCCCGTTGGCACTTTGGAAACCGATAAATGTCCCTTGGTTTTCATCGAAGGCCAGATAAGAACTGCCGCCTACGGCTAAAGTTGGCGGGATATTGTATTGTGATGTCTGGAAAGCATGTCCGAAACAACCGTCGCTATACAGATAACTCTGCAAAGCGTGAAGTGAGCCATTGTTCATCAACATAAAACCACTGCTGCCCGAGCCCCATACGCCTTGGGGTTTCTTTACGGCAGGAGTTTCCATAAAGGCCGTTTCCCAGGTTTTGATCAGATGCAGGTCGTCACCGTGGAATATTTTCATATCCTCATCGGTACAAACGATATAGGCCGGCTGCCAGGTATAACTGGTCGTGTTACCTGTGGCATCGGTTTCGGTATAACAATATTTGTTCATCGTATAGATCTGCCGGATGGGTTTACCGGGCATATCCTCTCCGTGTAATTGTTTGAGCAGGTTGGCATTGAGCACTCCGTTTTTATCTACGAAGTCGATATCGCTGCGTCCGTTTTCATATTTCAGGATATAATATCCGCTACTGAATGTACTCGCTACAGTTAAAGTCGACTCTTGGTAGGCCGAAGTTCCCGTCCGGGTATCCGTAGCTTTAAATACCAACCGGTAATTGCCCGATTGGGCGGTCACAAAATAGTCGAGTTTTCTCTCATGTCCGATCGTGTCGTTGGGGAGATTGGCGTTGGTCGTCGGAAAAATATACCACAAATATTCCATGTGCTCACCATCATTTTCGACATTCGGTTCTAGAACAAACTGCTGGCGTGAAGTCGCTTCATAGCTCTCTTTTAATTCTGAAACAATAGCCGGAGCACATTCTTCCGGGGAGCGGTAGTCATAGTTGCCTTTGTCATCATAGCATCCCTGAATAAAACAGCTGATGGCGGCAAACAGGTATAGACTATATTTTTTCATTTGTATAATATCGTATTTTTTCATAGCCGGTTATCATTAATTGTTGATTCTTGGATCATTAGGGAAAGGTCACTTTAGTAACACCGTCTTCTTCGTAAAGTTCTCCGTTTTGGGCTTCATATTCGGCAAGTACGGTTTTAGCCTTCAGGTTCCAGTAATACCACATCTCCAGATTACTCATGTCGGTTTCGAAATCCGTGAATTCGACTTCATTGATCAGGAATCCCATTTTTACTTTTCCCCAGTCGCCGAAAGCATAATTATAATGGCGGTCCCAGGTAGGCGGTTGTATGGCTTCTGGCGTCACGTTGATGACAAACGATTGCTGTCCTTTATTCCCCTGCTTGATGCCCGCGACGAAATGGGGATTGGGTTCGAGTGCTAAAACAAGCCTGAAGTTTTGTTCATCCATCGAGGCGGTACGTGTAAGGATCACCGGAAACAGGACCGTGGTCGCTTTGGCCGGTAAAATCGTGTATTTCGTTATGCGTGGGTCGTCGAATGCCACATAATGGGTGCCTGCAACGGCAGCCCCCGGAGCGCCGGCGTTGGTTTGCACAATCGTAAAAGGGCGTGCTTCGTCGGACACCTTTCCTGTCAGCTCGACTTGCAACCAGATTTCCGTTTCTTGTGCCGAACCGGTGAGGAAAAAAGAATAATCGATACTGTCGTATTGGAGTACTCCCTGGTTATTGGTTGTATACATATCCCTGTAAAAATACAAGGAGGCGTTATCGTCGAATTTTTCGACCACTTTTTCTTCGCATCCGGTAATCAGGACACCTGCTGTAAAAAGCAATGCTATGTATGTGATAATTTTATGAATCATAGTGCTGTAGGAATAAGTTATTCGAAATTAGCTTGAGTTTCCGGTATCGGGAGCCGATAGCTTGTCGGTTCCACTGTCTTCACCGTAGGCCAGGTATAACCGGTATATCCGAGGCGTTTGTAAAAGAAAAACATTTGTCCTTCTCCATAAAAATCTTTCCGGTATTCCGATTCCAGCCTGGCCATGATGGCATCCTGATCGGTAAGGGTCCCGTCGATCAAAGCGTCGAGGTTACGGGCGATGCGGTAGGTGCGGAACAGATCGGTATCTCCGTTTTCCACTGCAATGAAATACATCTCCGAAAGCCGGATCAAGGGCATTTGCTTGACAGCCGTCGTTTCGTTTTCAGAATATTTTCTGAAATAATTCTGTGGTTGGCTCACCAGAGGTTCATTCCGTTCTTCCCAAAGCCTTTTGTCTTTAAAACGGATATCCGATGTATGTAGCGAGGTTTCATAGGCTGTTTGCAAAGAACTGATACGCTGTGTATACATAGTTTGGTAATTGAAAAAGTACGAAGTCAGTGTACTGGTGGCATTCGAATTGTGCATGGCAAAGATATGCTCTGTCGGGAAAGTCATTTTTCCATTGCTGGCTTCGGGTTCGTCGGCAAGCTTGAATTTCGGGCTGCCGTCTTCGTTTTCGGCATCGATCACTTCCCTGGCATATCGTGCTGCTGTTCGGGTATCGCCTATCCACAGGTAATACCGGGCTTTCGTGGCTTTAACCGCGTAATAATTGAACTTGATCTGACGGAAGAAATGAAATTTATTGCTTGGATAAGCTGCTTCGGCTGCCGTTGTCCCTTCATATTCCGGATGATTCAGTGCGTTATTATTGTAGAGCTTGATCGGATCGTTCGCCAGTAATGTTTCGGCTTCATCCAGGTCGGCGAGGATTTTTTCGAATACTTCCCGGTAAGAAAGTGACAATAGGGAGTTAGGATTTTTGGTGACCTGGGTCACATACGGAATTGCAGTCCTTTCCATGTCGATATTTTGCGGTGCTTCTCCCCAATAACGCAATACTTCGAAATGCAGGAAAGCCCGTAATCCCAGGGCTTCGCCTTTGATCAACTCGTAATTGCCGTCGGTAAAAAGATCCTTTTTGTCTTCGATTTCCGTCAGCAAGGCGTTCAAATTGACGATAACCTGATAGTATTGCAGCCAGATGGTTTCCAGTAAACTTTTCACAGACGATTGGGTAAAATCGAACCGGGTGATATAGTCTTCTACTGTTCCGGGCGAAGTTACACTCCAGTGGTTTGCCATTAATTCGGGTAATCGCACTGTAGTGTTGCAACCATACAGCGATTGGGTCGCCATGCGGATATAGGCTCCGGTCAGGACGTCCATAAATCCTTGTTCCATCGCATACATATCGTCGTTCCGGATTTCGAGTTCCGGGTTTATATCGAGCCATTGGTTGCACGAGGTCAGCCAAAAAGCCAGGCTGATAACGGTTAAATATATCTTTTTCATCATGCTTGATTTTTAATTTTAGAATCGAAGTGAAACAGAAAGCGAATATTTGCGGGAGAACGGATAAGAAGTACCGCGTTCTTGCTTGATGGTGGATATCTGAAAAACATCCTCGGCATATAAGCCGACAGACAAATAGTCGATTCCGGCATTTCTTTGCAACCACTCTGTAGCGAAATCGTAAGTCAGATTAAGCGAGTTCAGCTTGAAAGTGTTCTCCTTCGTGACAAAACGGGAGGAAGCATAAGTGGTATTGAAATCTTTGATATTTTTAAAATAGGTGTTATCCCCGGCTTTCTGCCAACGTTCGTACAATGCCCGTCGGTCGAGGTTGCGCCACGGATTGTTGTAAGTGCCCGACCTTGAAATGTTCTCTACTTTATCGACAAGAGTCTGGTTGTAGGTCTTGCCTCCGGCACGGTAGGAGAATACGGCATTGAGAGTCAGGTTTTTCCAACGGAGCATGGTATTCAGGTTTCCCCATACTTTCGGTTCGTTCACACCGCAGGCAACCTTATCCGATGCTTCCCAGTCGTAGGTGCGCTGTCCTTCCCTGTCGAGGAAAATCTCCCGCCCGGTTGCCGGGTCGATCCCTAACGAACGGACCACATAAATGGTATTCATCGATTTTCCCTCTTCGTAAAGGAAACTGGGATTCGAGCCCGATTCGGCAATCAGTTCTTCGTTCAGGAATTCGAGCGAGTTGGATATCCGGAGGATTTTGTTCTTATTGTGAACGAGGCTTCCGCCTACCGACCAGGTGAATGCTTTGGCTGTATTCCGGATGAGAAAAATGTTTGCATTCAGTTCAAGGCCCCGGTTGCGTACTTCCCCTACGTTTGCTTTATAGCTCTCGAAACCGGCAGCTGTGGGCAGATTGATATCCGTAAGCAGGGCTTCGGTCAGTTTATTATACAAATCGGCATTCAGGCGGACACGTCCGTTGAAAAGTGTCGTTTCCAAACCGATATTGGTTTGTTTGGTTTTTTGCCAGGTCAGATCCGGATTACCGAGTCCGATCATATAAGCCCCTGTCCAATATTCATAGGTTTCGGAATTAAAATACCGGTAAGTGGTAAGTGCCTGATAGGGACTGAAATTCTGTGATCCCGTCGTACCGTACGAAAAACGCAACCGCAGGTTATCGACTACCTGTGAGCTTGAAAGAAAGTTTTCGTTATGCAGGTTCCAGCCCAAACCGGCAGACCAGAAAGGAGCTGTCCGGTCGTTGCTCCCGAACTTGGACGAACCTTCGAGTTTCCCGGAAAAATCGACAAAGTAACGGTGGTTATAAGTATAATTAAAATTCAGTATACTACCGAACCGCCGCGAGTGGTTTTCGGAAGAGCTGGGTTTACTTTCCACGGCGTAACTGCTTGCCATACCGATATTGTCTTTATTTAAAGCCGAAAAACCTTGTGCCGTAAAACCATAGTTTTCCGTTTTATCATCTGCGAAATTAAAGCTGAAACCGGCATACAACTGATGCTTGTCGTTGAATGTTTGGTTGTAATTCAGGGTAATATCCCCTTCGTATGCAAAATAGTAAGCGGTAGAATAGACATAGCTGCCGCGTAATTTATAGTTGTCACCGGTATAATAGTCGGTTTCAAAACTGGTATGGTCCCGCGAGAGGTAAACATCCGAGCGGTCGTCCTGTTTCGTCAAGCCCAGGCGTGCACGCATGAATAATTCAGGAAGAATATTCCATTCCATAGCAAAATTATTCTGCAGGTTCGTATATCTGCCGTCGTTGCGGCTCGGTAAGGTGGCGTTATACAGCGGGTTGCCTGTAATTTGAGGACTATTGGTGGTGATGGTTTCTTCGCTCAGCATTTTTTTGAGGCTGCCGTCGTCGTTATACGGTGTGTAGAGCAGGCTCAGCGTGGCATATTCCGAAAAACTGCCGTAAGGAGAATTGGTATTCTTGTTGCAGCTCACCGTAAAGTCATTTTGGAACTTCAGGTTTTTATACTCGTATTGAAAGAAGATATTCCCGGAAAAAGTATTACGTGCGGATTTCTTCATGACGCCTGCCACATTGTTATACGACAGGGTAACCGCATAATTGAAATGGTCTGCCCCTCCGTCGATGCGGAGGCTGTGGCGGCTGCCCACTCCCGTGCGTACGGGATATTTCAGCCAATAAGTGTCGACACCCCGTTCCACATCGATTTTCCGTTGATTGTACAATTGGTCCAGTTTCAGTTGGGTATCGTTATAAGACGAACGATAAAGATTGGCCAATCTTTCATATTCCAGTTTTTCGGCAGCATCCATCAGGTTGTAGGACGAAAAGTCGGGGGCTTCGATATTGACCGTACCCCGGTAGCTTACACGTAGTTTGCCAGGCTCGGGGCGTTTCGACGTGATGACGACAATGCCATTGGCACCTCTCGAGCCGTATAATGCCGTAGCGCTGGCATCTTTCAGCAGCGTGATGCTCTCGACCAGTTCCTGGTCCATGTCCATCATGCGTTGTAATGAAATTTCAAACCCGTCCAGGATGAACAGTGGCATGTTGGCCGAACTTTGGGTGTTGGCATCTTCCTGTAGATCACGGACATTGACATCCATACTCGTCCGTCCGCGCATGGTCACGTCGGGCAAACGGTTCGGATCGGAACCATATTCCAGGTTTTCGATGATGTTAAAACTCGGGTCGATATTCCGGATAGAAGAAAGGATGTTCCGGTTACCCACTCGCTGCAAATCTTTAGAAGTGATAGTGGTCACCGCTCCGGTGTAGCTTTCTTTGGCTTTGGTGAAAATACCCGTCACGACCACTTCTTCCATCTCGCTGACATTTTCGTGCAGGATGATGTTCAGTTCACGCTGGCCCGTATATTTTGTTTCCTGTGAGAGCATGCCAACGAAAGAGAATACCAGTGTCGGATCGGTTCCCGTGGGTAGGGTTAGTTCGTAATGGCCGTCATTATCCGAAACGCCACCAATATTGGTCCCTTTGAGGCGGATTGTCACGCCGGGCAAGGGATTGCCTTTGCTATCCGTCACTTTCCCTTTGATTATCATTTTTTCCTGAGGGACAGCGGAATCCGTTTTCTTGACCACGACATGATTGCTGTTTAATACATAAGTAAGCCCCAGAGGTGTCAGCAATTCATCCAATACTTTGTGAATGTCTTCCTGCCGGGCTTCGACATTCACTTTCCCTTTTGAGTCGATAAGCAGGGTATTATACAAAAATTTCAGTCCCGTCTGAGCCTCTATCCGGTTGAATACTTCTTCCAGAGAGGTTTGTTTCAAATGTAAATCCAGGGTATACTGTTGGGAATATACTTTTCCTTGGACACTACACACAAGTGTCAACATAAAAAATAGCACACATTTCATCATTCTGCTTACTTGTTGCAAGCCACCGGAATCTTTCCAATCCGGCAACAACCGATTGTTTTTTTTCATAAATTTGTTGTGTTAAAAACGATTTGTAAATTGTTTATACAAACTGGCAACCGGTTCTTGTGCAAGAAGAAACGGTTGCTTTTTTTATTTTCTCCTGACAATAACCTCCTTTCCTTGTATATCGAATGTAAGTTCGTTCATCAACTCGAAGGTGTGCAAAACCTCCCGGATGGAAGCATGGCGATTGATTTTCCCCGTGTAAATAATAGATTTCAATGCTTCGTCTTGATAATGAGTGTCAAACAGATACCAGCGTTCCAGTGTTTTCATGACCTCCTCCAGGGGCTGACGGTAAAAAGCAAACACACCGTTTTTCCAGGATATATAATAGTTCACATCCACCGTCTGCTGCGACAGCGTTTTCCGGGATGCATCGTAATATCCTTGTTCGCCCGGTCTCAGGACGATCCATTGTTCCGTAGCGCCGATACCCATCGATACGGTTCCGCTGATCAGGGTAGTCGCTTCGCTCATGTCGCCGGGGTATGCCCTGACATTGAAGCAAGTTCCTGTCACTTTTACCGCCGAGTGTTCCAGGCAAACCAGAAAAGGAGAACCGGGGTCACGCTTTACGTCGAAATAAGCTTCTCCACTGAGGTATACGATTCTTTCACTCCCTGGAACGAAATGCTCAGGAAAGCGTAAGCAGCTTTCGGCATTCAGAAATACGGTCGTACTATCGGGTAATAGAAAACTGAATTCTCCACCACGGGGAACTTCCAGGCTATGGTAGATCGGCTTGCCCTGGTTTTCATCTTTGCAAGTGGCCTGAATGACAACCCGTCCCTGATCGTTATGTAGTTTCAGCTGTTGTATCTCTGTTTGCCGCAGGGTATCCAATAATACAGCTTCGCCCGAAGGGGTAATCAACCGAGCCATGCGTTTGCCCGGATATATATGGGTTTCCTCGCTGGCTAAGGGGATAGAAACAGAAATTTCACAATATCGGTAAACAGCCAAACTCCCGAAAAGAATAGCGATAGAAGCTGCTGTCCCTAGCCACCACCGACGGTTACGCCGCATTTTTCTTTTACGGACCACCTGCTGCCAATCTGCTTGGGGGGCGTAGCATCCGATTTTTGCCAGCAATTTGTCCTGCTGTTCGTCGTCACACCATTTTTGGAAATAAATCCGGTGTTTTTCAGATTGTTTCAGCCAACTGTCCAGTTCTTTTTTCTCCGGTTCGGATAGTTTCCCTGCCCAATGACCCAGAATAAGCCGGATAATAGTGGTATAGTTTTTTACTCCCATTTTGTAACCATTTTTCATATTATTACACGATGATGTACAAAAAGAGGTAAATGAAAATGAAATTTTTTTATTTTATTAAGGGCATCAGATTTATTGAGGAAAAAGATATCCGAATCACAGACCGAATAATAAGGCAAACAGCGGGTACAACTCTTGCAGGTTTTTTCGCAGGATTTGTTTGCCCCGTTTCTTTTGAGCTTTCACCGTTTCGATGCTGATTTGCAGTGTTTGGGACGCTTTCTCATTACTCATACCCTCGAAATAGCATAATTCGAATACCTTACGGCATTCCCGGGGTAATTTTTCTATTGCTTTTCTCAACCGGCTGAAAATTTCCGTTTCGATCATCCTGCATTCGAATTCGTCCTGTTCTCCTTCACGTTTCAGATAATCCAGGTAGTGTTCACGCGAAAGAAGATTGCGTAAATGGTTCAGGCAATCGTTTTTTATGGTCAGATATAGAAAGTTCTTCAGATGTTGCTCGCTTTGAAATGTATGTCGCTTTTCCATTAAACGGACAAAGACTTCCTGAACGATATCGCGTGCTGTTTCATCGTCCTGCACATACCGAAAAGCAAAATAACACAACGAACTATACCACGAAGTAAAGATTTTTTCTACTTCATAGGTATATGTCTTTTCCATACTCATGCTTTCGTTGTTAGTTATCTGTTGCGCGACTTTTAGGCAAAGATAGCGTATTTCACCTGATTCACAAAAAACACCGGCCGAATCCCGTATCAAAAATACTAAATTTTTGCCATAAACGGTACCAGTGAGGGCGAAGTGAAGACCATTGAAAATCCCTTTATCGGATGAGTAAAGGGAGTATGTGTCGGGTAGGAAGCCTGCCTTCCGTACCGGAGGTTCAGATTTTTTTATGCTGCCAGGAAGCGAATCTCAGGAAAAGCCAGGACACCAACCCGATGAGGGCTCCATAAGTAAATTCGCTGGTCCAAACCCATTCGACGCGAGTAGAGATAAAAGAGGCGAAAAACCATACAGAACAAGTGTAACCTACTAAGACAATCGTTTCCAGGATAAGGGCGTAAGTAGTATTCCCCGTACCAGATACACCTTCGAAAAGAGGCATACCGATACTCATCGCAACAGAGGCGCAACAGACGACGATTAGCGAGGGAATCGAAGCATCTGCTAAGGTCATATCATTGGTATAGATAGAAAGCACTAAATGGGGGATCGCCAGACAGCATAACAATGCCGGTAGAATAGCCAATAAACCCTGTCCGATCGTTTTAAAAATAGTCGGTAAAACCTCCTGGGTTTTGCCTTCTCCAATCAGTCGGCTGGTCAGTGTATTGGCCGTTGCAGCGAAAGCAAACACAGGAATCATGACCAGCATATAAACGCTGCGTACTATGCCTGAAATAGCAATCGGGCCTTCACCCATGTGTTCGACCAAGGCAAAAAAGATAAACCATGTTCCAAAAGAAAGAAGTTTCTGGATCATAGTGGGAAAGGCGAGTTTCAGAATAGATTTCATCAGCCAGCCTTCCAGTTTATGAAAATAAAATAGCATATAAGTTTTGAGGGGAAGTTTCAGTAACGTATAGCCGATGAAGAAAAGCAGGGCAGAGATTTCTGCGCATACCGAGGCCAGCGCTGCTCCTCCGACTCCCATTTGCGGGAAACCGAATTTCCCGAATATCAAGGCATAATCCAGGAAGATATTTACTCCGGCCATCAGGATGGTGGAAAAACTGATTACTTTCGTATTTGACAGGCCGATATAAAGGGCACGAAACAGAAAATTGAAGCATACGAATATAATACCGTAATGCCGGTAATCCATGTATTCAATAGCTAAGGTACAGATATTGGGTGACTGAATAATTTTCCCCAACAAATAATCGGTAAAAAAATGTTGTAATAAAAAAAGACAACACGATAAAAGAAATACGAACACCAAACCATGCTCGAATACCACACCGATGCGTTCCAGACGTCCTTCTCCCAAACGACGGGCTACAATGATCTGGATCCCCATGGCAAAACCCCAGGCCAATGTAGAGTAGACATAATAGTAAATTCCGGCCATCATAGAGGCTCCCAAGGCTAGAGCACTCACTCTGCCTAGAAAAGCAGTGTCGGTGAGCGTGATTAAAGTCTGTGCCAGATTTCCGAAAATAATTGGATAGGCAATGAGCCAAATTGTTTTATTTTTTATCGAACTTTTCAAAATGATTCTTAATATTCTTGTTTATTTCATTTAAAATGCCTCGGTCATATTCATATAGATTCCCCATTTTTGTCCCGGCTCTTTGCCTATGTCTAACCGGAAGTTTTTACGGGGTTGTAATTGAATACGGAGGCCTACACCATAATTAAGTTTCCATTTATTCCAATCGGCTGGCGTTTTGCCCAGGGTGCCGGTACCTACCCAGGCCACTGCACCGAATTTAGACCAGAAGGCTCCCCGTTCGTATGCTTCCTGTGACATAAACATGTGGCGGTATTCTACAATACCATAAGCCATCGATTTGTCCCGGTATTTTCCCCAGGCATATCCTCTGAGATCGAAGGGATTGCCGAAGTTTGGTAATTCACTGTATGGGACGTTGTCGAGGCCGATTTGGCTTTTGGCTGTCCAGGCTAGTGTACTGCGGCGTTTGAAAAGTTGCTGGAATTGCCGGTATTCCAGTTCGATGATTTCATAATTGAAATTTCCGCCCAGATATTTTCCGTACAGCGTTCCTGTGGCGCTCACAAACAGGCCTTTAAAGGGGGTGGCTACATCGTCCCGGGTATCGTATTGAAACAACGCACCGATACCGATATTGTGATATTTAGTGCCGTATTTTACGATAGCGGGATTGGTCTCCATCCATCCGTCCAGATCTTTGACGTAATTATAGTTGATATCTAATAAAGTTCCTGCATAAATGTGCGGTTTGACTTCCCAAACGAAACGGGGAAAGAATTGAAGACTGGTTCTATGAAAGGTTACTGTATCTTTACCATAATGATCTTTCAGTTTTTCTGCCCATTTGATTTCATCATAACCGACACCATAATAATTGGCGGGTTCGGTGCGGTAACCGTATTTGATATAAATCCGGAATCTGTTTTCGTTGAAAAAAAGCGTTCCTGCTCCGGCTGCGATAAAAGTTCCGTTGATAGAGATGTTGAATCCAACCGGAATAAAAGAACGCTGGCTGATGGTGTCGTACTGATTCATCCGGAATGTCATCAGCATAGCTCCTCCGATGCCTAGCGAGGCTTCGGGATTGTAGGAGGGACCTCCTAATATCGAAAGCCAGACTTTTTTGTGGGCCCGGATAGAATCCCGTCTTTGCTGGCGGTGGAACTGTTTCAATTGCTTTTCATTCAGTTGTTCGGTCATTACGATAGTGTCTCGGGGCGTAATGATTTTTACGCTATCTTGCTGCGTATATGCGGGAATCACTGCAAGCAGCATCAGAGCTAGAAATATTATTTTCATCATCGGTTTTAAAATGTGCCAAATTTACTTCAAAATATATGCCATTCTTTATTATAAATGTTAAATTATATTATGTCTTTCAGGTATTCAGGTTATATAAGAGTTTACGTCGGTATACGTAGTGTAGTTTTGATTTTTATATGGAGATTGGCAAGAATCTTATAAGTTTGTTGTTAGGCAGGAGTATGAGGCTGAAAATGAAAAAATACGCTTTGTATCTACTTTTCAAAATATTTAAAAAAAACAATATTTTCGATGTCTGCTTTGGGGATCTGCTACAGCAAGACTTACCCGATTCATCAGTTCGGTAAATCGTTTAAAAGTTTCATTTGAATCCGTTTGATCGGGGAGCTCGAAGGCGGGAGATATTCCAAGGGATGAAAAGCACTACCGATATATGGCCTCCATTGTCCTTAAATTAAACTTTATTTATCAAGACAAATTTAGTACTTTTGTAAATACAAATCAGACTTCCCCGGTCAGCTTGCAAATTGCAGGTTCATTTTTCCGACTCCATCGGTTGGAAAGCAGGGAAGGAACATAAAGAAACATGATAAATAGTTTAAAATGATGACAATTGAAGAACAAGTAAACGAGGGCATTAAAAATGCGATGAAGGCGCATGATAAGGTTCGTTTGGAGACAATGCGCAATA